>DAVZKM010000005.1:0-28865 GCA_052272245.1 Eubacterium sp. | reverse complement strand
TTGCCCCTAAAGGTCGGCGCAAAGAGCATTATTTTTTTATTTTTAAGTTGAGGATATCTTTCATAAAACGAAGAACGGATTTTGCTTGCGTATTCCTTGTCCATAAATATATCGGTTCTCGGAATACCTGTTGCAACAACGTTTTCGTCACTTAATCCAAAGCCTTCGGCATAATGCTTTGCAATCTCCTGTGAGCTTACTATTGCATAGTCATACATTCTGTGGTTAGGGTCTGTTTGCTTAGGACCGCCCTTTTTGCCAAGACGTGTAAAGCCAAAGGTTTTAAATGCTCCACAGGCATGCCAAAGCTGAAAAAGCTTAACATCATCACGCTTTGTGACTAAATTCAAAAGTCTGAAATAGTCATCAACAATAACAACCTTAGACGTTGCGTAAAGCTTAAGGAATTTAACTATATTCTTAATTCTTCTGTGACCTGCCGGGTCGGAGAACATAAGAAACTTAAAGTCAATATCATCTCTGTCTTTTATAAGGTTATAAACAAATTCAGGATTTCCGCCTATTTCGTCACGCCTGCCCGACATAAAGGTGATTCGATTTTTAACAATGGGCTTTTTTGATAAAATTTTGTAATAAATTCTTGCAAGCTCATAGAGCGGCAGACGTATATTTTCAAGAAAATTATCCTTTTTAAAACTCGTTTTAATAAAAGACGAAACATTGATTTTGATTTGAACAAAAATGTTTTTCCCGAGTCCTTCAATATCCAATGTTTTTCTTCTCGGTAAAATGTCAAGCGCTGCCAAAAATCCGTCAACAATAAAATAAGGAAGTAAAACAACACTTAAAGCAATTCTTAAAACAAAGAAGAATAATCTTAAAAGAGGAATTATTATCACACTTTTTTCAACAAAATTCTTATTGTTTCTGTTTTCGGGAGTTTGATGAATAATAAATTTGCTGTTCTCACAATCAAAATCAAATGTGTAAATGTTTTTAGGAGCCTTTCTGTCATTAATAAATTCCGACTCCTCCGAAAATACGGTTACACCGTCAAAACATTCATATTCAATATATTGCTCGTCAAGTTCAATATTCGGATTTTCAGTCAAAACGTTAGTGGAAACAGTGAACGGGACGCCTATAACCTCGTTGTCTCCGTAATAAAAGTCAATCCTGACATTTATATCGTCTTTACAGTCGTAGTTATAATATATATCGTCAAGGTAAAATGAATAAGTGCAAACAATGATGCACGAGTCACTCTGCTTTTGCCTAAAATAATTTGTTACAAGAAAAGGTAATCTTCTCGTTTTTTTGCCGCATTCAAAAATGATTTTTGCTTTTGGTGATGTGACATCAATGTCAAACGGACAGCTTATTGAAACTGAAATGTTAAGCTTGTCCTTTTCTATATTCATTTTGTTGATTATCATTTTGCAATCAAACATTGTTATCTAAAAGCTCCTTCGTAAATTCAACAACATTCTTTGTGGCTTCGCCTGTTTTAGTGCCGAAATATCTTTGCCTAAACGGCTTAACAAGCTCTTGATTATAATCCTCGTTATTGATTGAGTCTGTCATTTCGTCGGTGTTTAAAATGATTTTGCCCGGAACAAAGGATGCAAAGTTGCAATAAAAATCCCGGTCTCTGCTGTATTCATTAAGGTCAAAAGCAAAAAACAGCATAGGCACGTTAACAATAGACGCTTCAAAAATAACGCTTGAGTAATCGGTAACAAGCAAATCGCTGACAAATAAAAGGTCGTTTACATCATATTTTGAAGTGAGGTCAATTAACCTATCTTTATATTTGGCACTGCAGGTCGGACGTTCTGAAAGATATGGGTGCATCTTAACTGCAATTACCCATTCATCGCTGATTTTATCAAATATTTTGTCAACCTCAAATTTTTCAATGGGATAAAAGCAATTGCCCATACCGCCGCCACGGAAAGTCGGAGCAAATAAAAGTATCTTTTTTCCTTTAAATTCAGGATTTTCTTTGTAAAATCCTTTTTTAAATCTCTTTTTGTAGTTCTCATCTTCAAGTACGTCGCATCTCGGCGAACCTAAGGCGATAACTTTATCCATTGCAACACCAAAACCCTCGGCGTAATAAGGTATAACCTCATTAGAGCTAACGATAACATAGTCGTACTGCCTGTGGTTAGGGGAACTTTGGCGAAGATAGCTGTCACGACCGAGCCTTGAAAAGCCAAATGTTTTAAACGCACCGCAAGCGTGCCAAAGCTGAATAAGCTTAACGTCTTCTTTTTTCTTCAGATAAGAAAGAAAATGATAATAATCATCAACAAAAACTACCGAACTTGTTGCATAAAGCTTGAAAAACTTGAACAGATTAGGCAAATTTGCCTTTAATCCGCCTTTTTTGCAAAGTACGGTTATGTCAACATTGTTTAATTTGGTCATCTCAAAAAAGACCGATTTGATATTTCCCGTCAATCTGTCGGAACGGTTGGATAAAAAAGTAACCTTGTTAGGCTGAACTTTCATTTTTCTATACGGCAAAAACAGAACCGACATCAAAGCCGTAACAATCATTTTTGAGCGTTCTCTTTTGCTGCTTGAAAAGAAATGAGAAAGCTCATTTTTCTTTTTAATCGGGATAATCAATTCTTTTTCCGGTTTAACAATAATATTTTCTCCGTTGCCGTCACTGAAAAGAAAATCCACTCTTACATTTTGACTTTTTCTGTCGTTATAAAATAAAAAAGGAGTGTCAAAAATACCTATTGCAATTGCCTTATTTTTGTTGCAAGATTTTAAATCCATAGGTAATATTCTGTTGTCATTTTCGCCGTAAAAGCAAGCGGAAATTCTCGGATAATAAAGCTCTCCGTCGCCCTCGAGTTCCGCCGTTATTTCAACATAATTGTTCGTCACATTCAAATTGACTATGTTTATTTTATAGTCACCCATATAAAACCCTCGTATAAAACCCAAAATAATGAGATTTGAAAAGTCGCAAAATCTCATTCTAACTTATATATAATATCACATTAATTAGTTCTTGTCTATAAAATAAATATTATAATTTTATTACATTTATGCATTAAAGGCTAAAAAATAAGACTGTCATAAACGACAGTCTTATCAGATAATCTTTATTTTAAAAGATATCTCTTGATAAATCATTGCGTATTCTCTCACTGTTTTTCTTCATAGTATCAAGAACCTTGACGAATGTACTCATCTCGTTTTCAGTAAGATTGCTTGCGAGGTCATAAAAGAAGTGGGTGATTTCCTTAGAACATGCCTCGTTAATCATTTCAGCCGCAGGAGTTGGCACAACCTTTTTCAGCCTTGCGTCAATAATTACGCTTTTGCGCTCAATTAATCCTTCGCTTTCAAGCTGCTTAAGAATTGTTGAAACCGTAGAACGGCTTAAATCAAATTCACGTTCAATATCTCTTTGAAAAATATTCTTATCCTTATTTTCACAAAGATATGAAATAATATATCCGTTTGCCGCACCGAGCATATTTGGATATGCCTTTTTTTGTATTTCGGTTGAGCGATGGTCATAAAAGTTAGAAATCGCTATTAAATTTGAGCCTATTTTGCTTGCGTTAAATTCGTCCAATTTTAATGCCTCCGTATTTTTACAATCCTATTTTAATATATTTTCTTTTTTATATCAATAAAAATATTCTAAAATTTTGCTAAATTTTGCCAAACTTGTTATTTATTCACGTTGACAATTATGTTTATTGTTGGTATACTTATTGAGTAGAAATATGTCGATTTTTTTGAAGGTGTGAGAGATTATGACAAAAAATAAAGTTCATGTAAAAATAGGCGGCGCAAGTTACACAATCGTGACTGAAGATGAGGCAGAATATGTTGAGGCTCTTGCTGACGAAATAAGCGAGAATATGAGAGCTATTATTAATGCAAATCCTTCTCTTTCAATGACTCAGGCGGCTGTTCTTGTTGCGCTTGATAATGCCGATGCAAGCAAAAAGGCTACTGCGTCTGCCGATAATCTTCGTGCTCAAATTAAAGATTATCTTGAGGACAGCGCAAGGGCAAGAATGGAGGTTGACGTTGCAAGACGTGAGGTTGAACGTCTTAACCGTGAAATTTCCGATTTAAGAGACAAGCTTGCCGCAAAATAAATATATTTTTATTGAGAGAAAATTATGAATTTTGAAATTTTGGCTCCTGCCGGTAGCATGGAGTCGCTTATTGCCGGTGTGCGCAGCGGCGCTAATGCGATTTATCTTGGTGGTAAATCCTTTAACGCCAGGCGCAATGCCGGCAATTTTGATAATGAAGAACTTAAAAGAGCGGTTGAATATTGCCACAGCCACGGTGTCAAGGTTTACTTAACGCTTAATATTCTTGTACGTGACGACGAGATGGAAAATGCGTATAACACGGTTAAAGATGCGCTTTTATGCGGCGTTGACGCATTTATTGTTCAGGACGTCGGTGTTGCAAAAATGATTAGGGAACATTTTCGAAGCGCAAGGCTTCACGGTTCAACACAAATGAGTATTATGACTCCGAGCGGTGCAAAAGCGGCAAAGGAAATAGGCTTTTCACGTATTGTTTTACCGAGAGAAATGAGCCTTGAGGAAATTAAAGAAATAATGGAAAGCACGGATTTGGAGCTTGAACTTTTTGTTCACGGGGCACTTTGCATGTCTGTTTCGGGTCAATGCTATCTTTCAAGCGTTATCGGCTCAAGAAGCGGAAACAGGGGGCTTTGCGCTCAGCCGTGCCGTTTGCCTTTTACCGCCGGGGGAAATGCTACTCACGTTTTATCTCTTAAGGATTTAAGCCTTATCGGAGAACTTGATAAGCTTGACGGAATAACAAGTCTTAAAATTGAGGGCAGAATGAAAAGACCGGAGTATGTTTCGGCGGCTGTCAGTGCAGTTAAAAAGGCTATTGACGGCGAATACTCATCAAGTGATGAATTTATGCTTAGAAGTGTTTTTTCACGCAGCGGTTTTACAAACGGATATCTCAATTCCAAACTCGGTAAAAATATGTTTGGCACAAGGCAAAAGGAAGATGTTGTTGCAGCGAATAATGTCTTAAAGGAAATAGCAAGAAATTATGAAAAAGAAATGCCGTTAATCCCGCTTGATATATCCTTTAACTGCCGTGATAATGAAAATGCGGTGTTGATTGCCAAAAGTGATAAAAAAGAGGTTACCGTTATAGGCGATGTGCCTGAAAAAGCAATTAATAAGCCTATGAGCGAGGAGAACTTAAAAGAAAGGCTTTCAAAATTCGGAGGTACGCAATATTTTTTAAAAAATATTGAAATCAATCTTGATGACGGTCTTATTTTGCCCGCTTCAAAGATTAATGAAATGCGCAGAAATGCCGTCTCAAAGCTTGATGAGCAGAAAAAAATCAAGCTTCAATATAAGCCGTTTGATATTTCTTTTCCAAAATATAATCAGTCTGATAAGCTTTATGCCACGGCGTCTTTTTCAGATGCAAGTCAAATACCCGACAATCATCCGTTTGAGCGTGTGTTTATACCTGTTAATTCCTCGCTTGAGGATTTTGTTGATAACAGGGCAGGAGTTGTTTTGCCGAGAGGGCTTTTCGGAATTGAAAACGAACTGAAAATAAGGCTTGAAAAGTTGAAAAAAGCCGGAGTCAATAAGGCGCTTTGCGGCAACATAGGTTCATATACCCTTTGTAAAGATATGGGCTTTGAGGTTTACGGCGATTTTGGTCTTAATGTATTTAACTCTCTTTGCGCAAGCCAAATTGACCACCCGATTTTATCTTTTGAGCTTACGCAATCGCAAATTAATAATATTAATGCACGTGATAAGGGTATGATTGTATATGGTTATTTGCCGCTTATGCTTAATCGCAATTGCCCTGTTAAAAATGATGTAGGCTGTTTTGAATGTGATAGGCATGGCAGGCTGACTGACAGAATGGGTATGGAATTTCCTGTTATGTGCAGTGATTTTCCTTGCGTTGAAATGCTTAATTGCCATCCGCTTTATATGCTTGACAGGCTTGATGAAGTTAAAACCGATTTCATTCATTTCTATTTTTCAATTGAAAGTAAAAAGCAGGTGGAAAAAGTTATTGCTCTTTATGAAAACAGAGGAAAGCCTGATTTTAAATATACGAGAGGGCTTTATCAGAGAGGTACTTTATAATGATTATTTTAGCGTCAAAATCACCGAGAAGAAAAGAACTGTTATCACTTATAACAGATGATTTTACAGTTGACAGCGCAGAGGTTGACGAAACGCTTCCAAGCGGTATCGAACCTGCCGAAGCGGTCGAATATTTGTCTAAAATCAAGGCTCGGCCATTTAGAGAAAGCGGAAAAATCGTTATTGGTGCAGATACGGTTGTTGCAATTGACGGTGAAATTTTAGGTAAGCCAAAGAATGGGGAAGACGCTTTTTTTATGCTTAAAAATTTGAGTGGCAAAGAGCACAGCGTATTTACAGGAGTAACCGTTATTAAAAATAATAAAGAAGTGACCTTCAGCGTCCAAACCAAGGTCAAGTTTTTTGAACTTGACGACGGGGAAATTGAAGATTATATTTCAAGCGGGGAGCCGTTTGACAAGGCAGGCGCTTATGGTATTCAAGGCAAAGGGTCGCTTTTTGTTGAAAAAATCGACGGCGATTATTTCAATGTTGTCGGTTTGCCGATCAGCCGCCTTGCAAGGCAACTGAAAAGCATTTAATGACTTGAATGTTATTCTTTTTACAAATAGTTGTTAAAAAAAGTAATAATTGTCTAAAATAAACTTGAAAAAAGAAAAAAACTGTGTTATCCTATATGTTGAGGGATAAACTGCTGTTTTACCCACTGTAATATATATGGTTGCAGTGAAGATAATTAATCTACAGTTATTACCTAAATATATACTATAGGCAGTTTATATGTCTATTAAATCGAAAGGAGATTGTTATGGCAGCAGATTTACATTGTCATACAAAACTCAGCGACGGATCTGTTGGTATAGAAGACCTTATTGTTATAGCTCAAAAGAGCGGTATTGAAACTATTGCCATAACAGACCACGATTGTCTTGCAGGTACAGTTAGGGGACAGGTTATCGGTAAGCGCTACGGCGTAAACGTTATTCCGGGAGTGGAACTTTCTGCATTTGATAATAATGCAGGCAAAAAAGTTCATATTCTTTGTTATCTCGCCGATACTCCGGACAGGCTTGAGGGGCTTTGCAAGCGTACCTCGGTTGCACGTAAAAGAGCAGGTCAGATAATGATGCTTAAGGTTGCGGCAAGATTTCCGATTTCAACCGAATTTATTATCAGCCACGCTTCCGGCTCAACAAATCTTTATAAGCAGCATATTATGCATGCACTTATGGACGCCGGATATACAAGTCAAATATTCGGCGATCTTTATAATGCGCTTTTCTCACCTGACAGCGAAACAAATCTTTTGGCTCCTACAAAATATCCCGACGTCAAAGAGGTTATTGATGAAATTCACGGTGCAGGCGGTATTGCAGTGCTTGCTCATCCCGCTTTTCTTGATAATTTTGACGAGATTGACGATTATATTGAAATGGGGCTTGACGGAATTGAGGTTTGGCACCCGTCTGCTACAGATGAAGATATTGAAATGCTTGGCAGTATTTGCAAAAAGCATAAGCTTCTTATGACGGGCGGTTCTGATTTTCACGGAATTTACGGTTCATCTACAGTTACACTTGGAACGTGCACAACACCTGATGAACATCTTGATAAATTAATGGGCTACAAGGCAAAGAAAAAAAGAGCTCAGCGCAAGGCAGAAAAGGAAGCACTTGCGAATGCGGAAAAACTCTGATATTTTGTATGACTCCTCCAACGCAGTTGGGGGATTTTTTTATAATATAAAATAACCGCCAAACCTTTCAAAAAGGTCAGCGGTTATTTTTAATGACTTATTAATGGTTGACGGTCAGCCGTTTTTGTTGATTTTTGATTTATTTAGTTTTTGACGGCACATAATCAAAGTCTGAAGCGTTGTAGCCGAAATATTTTTCAACCATAGGGGTGAATTCGTCCTTGTCATTGTAATCCGGGCTTTTAAGCTCATAAATTGCTTCGTTCCAGTTGTCAACAACCCAATCGCCTTTTTTGAACATAAACGCATACGATATTTTATCAAGTTCACCGTTTAATACTTGATATTTTTCTGCGCTTTTAAGCGGTGAGAAGTTGAATTCGTCTGTAATTACTGCGTCAACACTGCCGTTGTCAAGAGCGGCAAGCGCATCCTCAATTGTAGGATAAAGAGTGTTTTTATTGTTGTTTTTTATTGTGCTGTTTTTATCAAGTGCAGCTTTTGCAATGTCGGTAACTACCGCAAGCTTTTTGCCTGAAAGGTCGTTGTAGTCGGAAATGTTGTTGCCTGATTTGGTAACTGTAATAATTCTGTTTGTGATGATATCGTTAGTGAAACTGAAATCCTCATTTACTGAGCCGATATTTTTTTGAACGGCACCAATCATAGTGTAAGCAATAAATTCGTCGCCGTCTTTGTTTGTATAAGCAATATCGTCTCCGACCTTGTAATCCTTGTCGACTTTTACGAATTTGTAATTTTTTGTATCGTTTTTTACGTTATCATAGATTTTCTTAAACAAATCAATATCAAAGCCTGCGAGCTTGCCGTTTTTGTCTTTATAAAGGAAAGGCTCAACCTCATCGGTGTAGGCGATAAGCATTGTTTTATCCGTTATTTTGTCAGCTTCGCCGCTTTTTGAACAGCCTGCAAATGCACTTGCAATAAGTATGCCGCATAATGCAATTGCAAATATTTTTTTAAAAACTTTCATATTCTTCAACCTTTCTGCCAAAACAGATTTCATAAACTATACTTAATTTTATATTATTGAAGGTATAAAGTCAACAAATTTATTTAATTAATCAAAAACTAATTTTATATGTACGATTGACAAATCAATATTATAGGAGTAAAATGGCGAGTGAACATTATTTTATAGTTTATTAAGAGGAAAAAAGATGCTTACATTAGACAGAGTATATAAGGCTAAAAGAGTTTTATCTGAGGTCGTAAGGCAGACAGATATGATTCGTGCCAAAAACATCAGTTCTCAATGCGATGTTTATTTAAAAACAGAAAATTTGCAAGTTACAGGCTCGTTCAAGGTGAGAGGCTCGTATTTTAAAATAAGCCAGCTTTCAGACGAAGAAAAGAAAAAAGGCGTTATCGCCTGCTCGGCAGGTAACCACGCTCAGGGTGTTGCGCTTGCAGCCACCAAAAACGGAATTAAATCACTTATTTGCTTACCTGACGGCGCACCTATCAGCAAGGTGGAGGCTACAAAACGCTTTGGTGCAGATGTTTGCCTTGTAAAAGGCGTTTATGACGATGCTTACAATAAGGCAATCGAGCTTCAAAAAGAAAAAGGATATACATTTATTCACCCGTTCAATGACCCTGATGTTATCGCAGGTCAGGGTACAATCGGTCTTGAAATTCTTGAACAGCTTCCGGATGTTGACGCTGTAGTTGTTCCAATCGGCGGCGGCGGACTTATTGCAGGCGTTGCATACACAATTAAGCAGATTAACCCTAACTGCAAGGTTTACGGCGTTCAGGCAGCAGGTGCTCCTTCTATGAAAAACAGCGTTGCCGACGGAAAGATTGAAACACTTGAAAATGTGCAGACTATTGCAGACGGTATTGCAGTTAAAACGCCGGGTACTAATACTTTTGAGCTTGTAAAGAAGTATGTTGACGGTATTTATACAGTAAGCGATGATGAAATTGCTCTTGCAATTCTTACTCTTATGGAACAGCAAAAGCTTGTTTCAGAGGGCGCAGGCGCAGTCCCCGTTGCCGCAGTTATGAACGGCAAAATTCCGGATATTGAGGGTAAAAAAGTTTGCTGTCTTGTATCGGGTGGCAATATCGATGTTACAATTCTTTCAAGAGTAATTGAAAGAGGACTTAAAATGGGTGGCAGAAGTGCGTCTATCACCATTGCTCTTTCAGATAAGCCGGGTCAGCTTCTCGGCGTCAGCAAGATTGTTGCAGATAATGGGGCTAACGTTGTATCTGTTAATTATGACAGCACAGACCTTGATATGAATATTACCGATTGCTATCTTAAGCTCGGTATTGAAACAAGAAATTATGAGCATATTGTTCAAATTAAAAATGCACTTAAAGACGCAGGCTTTGAGGTTTGCGATTGATTATAGGAGGGCTTTATAATGGAATATGTATCAACTAAAAATGCACCGGGTGCAATCGGTCCTTATTCACAGGCAGTAAAGGCAAACGGTTTGCTTTTTACTTCGGGCCAAATTGCAATAAATCCTGAAACGAATGCAGTTGAGGCTAAAACTATTGAGGAACAAACACATCAGGTTTGCAAAAACCTTACCGCTGTTGTTGAGGCAGCCGGAACTACTATGGACAAAGTTGTTAAAACAGTTTGTTTCCTTGCAGATATCAATGATTTTGCAAAGTTTAATGAAATTTACGGCACATACTTTACTTCAAAGCCGGCTCGCTCATGCGTAGCAGTCAAGGATTTACCCAAGGGCGTACTTTGTGAGGTTGAGCTTATCGCTGAATTATAATAAGCAGTATAAAAAATCCCGTGTTCTGTTGAACACGGGATTTTTTTTTATGCCTTACTTTATTTTTGCAATAATAAAACTATATTTCTTTTATTATTTCTTTCATAAAGGCGGAAAATTCCTTTTCAACCTTTTTGCCTGTTTCCATAACCTCAATATGGGTGAGAGGTTGGTCAAGTATTCCTGCTGCCATATTTGTCATACACGAAACGCCCAAAACGTTCATTCCGGCGTGAACTGCGGCAACAACCTCTGGAACGGTTGACATTCCGACCGCATCTGCTCCTGCTACTCTTAAAAATCTTATTTCCGCCGGTGTCTCAAACATAGGACCCTTGCAGTAGCAATATATACCTTTGCGAATATTAAGACTGCATTTTTCAGCCGCATTTTCTGCTTTTTCAATAAGCTCTTTGCTGTAAGCTTTGCTCATTGACGGAAAACGGGTGCCGAGCCTGTCATCATTTTTACCAAACAATGCACTTTCGCAAAACAAACCTATATGGTCTTTTATAATCATTAAATCGCCCGGCTTATAGTCAAGGTTTACTGCGCCGGCAGCATTGGTTACTATATAATTTTCAATTCCCAAAAGCTGAAATACACGAACGGGAAACGTAACCTCCTCTGCACTGTAGCCTTCGTAAAGATGAAATCTGCCCTGCATTGCAACTATGCCCTTGCCTGCGATTTTGCCGAAAATCAGCTTTCCTGCGTGGCCGGGTACGGTAGATATAGGGAAATTAGGAATGCCTTTATAGTCAAACTCAATCTCTTTTTCAATCTCTTTTGCAAAAGGCCCAAGTCCGCTTCCGAGAACTATTGCTGTTTTGGGAATATTATTGATTTTTGATTTAATAAAATCAGCCGTTTGCTTTGCCTCGTCATAAAGGCTCATATTTTACACCTCTTTTGGAAATTCTATAACTAAATAATATACTAATATTCGAAAAAAATCAAATATAGACAATTTTTTTATAAAATTTCTAAAAAAATCTGTAAATCCGCCGATTGACAGTTGGTTTTAGAGTGATATACTAATAAATCGTAAATTTAATTTGGTTTGGTGAAAAATATTGAAGTATGTAAAACAATTTTTAATCATTCTTTTGATTTCGTTTATAGGCGAAGGGCTTAATTATTTGATTCCTGCTCCTGTTCCGGCAAGCATTTACGGAATGGTGATTTTATTTGTTTGCCTTTGCACAAAAGTCGTTAAGCTTGACGATGTTAAAGATACGGGAATGTTTCTTATTGAAATTATGCCGCTTATGTTTATTCCGGCAGGTGTAGGTCTTATGAAAAGTTGGGGAGTTTTAAAACCGCTTGTAATTCCGGTGCTTGCCATAACAGTTGTTTCTCTGATTGCAGTTATGGCTGTCAGCGGTCGTGTTTCGCAAAGAATTATTGCAAAAGAGGATGAAAAAAGAGAAAGCGAGGGTGCTTTAAATGAGTGAATTTTTTGAAAGCTCCGCTTTTTTGGGAGTTGCCGTCAGCCTTTTGTCATATGCTCTCGGCTCTTTTTTAAAGAAAAAGTTTAAAACCGGCATTTTTAACCCGTTGCTTATTTCTATTATCATTACAATAGTTTTTCTTTTGACTTGCAACATAGATTATGAAACGTATAATGACGGCGCAAAATATTTGAGTTGGCTTTTAACTCCTGCAACCGTCTGCCTTGCAATTCCGCTTTATCAGCAAATTGAACTGTTGAAGAAAAATCATAAGGCTGTGCTTGTCGGCATTCTGTCAGGCGTTTTAACAAGCCTTACAACAATTATGATTTTGGCATTTATTTTTAAACTTTCGCACAAAGAATATGTAACGATGCTTCCTAAATCTATTACTACCGCTATAGGAATTGGGGTCAGTGAAGAACTTGGAGGATACGTTACAATTACTGTTGCGGTTATCATTTTAACCGGAGTTCTCGGCAATATTTTAGCAGAAGGAATTTGTAAACTGTTTAAAATCAATCACCCAATCGCAAGGGGCATTGCAATAGGCACTGCTTCTCACGCAATAGGAACGGTCAAGGCTATGGAACTCGGCGAGGTCGAGGGTGCTATGAGCAGTCTTTCAATCGCAGTATCAGGTATACTTACTGTAGTCGGTTCAATAGGTTTTGCACAAATTATATAAGAAAAATCCCAAGATTTTTTGTCTTGGGATTTTTGCTTTTATACTTCATGGTTTTCAAAAGGATAAGCTTTCGACGTTAATCTAAAGCGTCTGATACGGCGTCGCCTGCTTTGTCAACTGCGCCGCCTACACCGTCGGCAACGTCATTTGCGCCCTTGCCGATGTCGTCGCCGACCTTGTCAGCCTTTTCTCCCGCCTTGCTGACTGCACTGCTTGCTTCGCTTTCTGCTTTATCTGTTGTATTTGTATCGCTTACGGTGGTTTGGCTTGAAGGGAGAGTGGTTGTTGTTATATCGTTTTTGTTATTTGCACATCCCATAAATACCGTTGCAATAACGGCAATTGCTATTGCTATGATTAATATTTTACTGCTCATAATGAAAACTTCCTTTCGCTTTTATTATTATCGCTTTTGCTTTGTTTATTCAATTATTTTGTTAGCGTTCCGCCGTCGGAATAAAGAAGAAGCATAATATTTTCCTCGTATCCCTTGTCTGCATTGATATAAATTAAAACTTCTTCTTTTGTGTCATTGCTTTTGCACCTGAACTCATAGCAATTTACTTCGTTTCCGCTTTCCTTTGGGATGACGCATTTTTTGCAGCTTATAACTTTAAGATTTTTTGATAATTTGCTTTGAGCCTGCTCTTTTGTAAGCTTGCAGTTAAAGACTTTTCTCTTTATGTGGTTTGTTAAATATCCTTGTGCTTCAAGCGATACGATTTTACCGTTATCCATTGAAACTCCGACCTTGATTAAATCGGAATAATAAGTGACGTCGTCTTTTTTATAAGCAAAATTTATTACACAAACATTGTTGTTAATTGCATAATATGTGTTTGCCATATTTTTGTAGCCGATATTTTTAAGATAGCTTTGTGCAAGATTTATTGCATTGTCCTTGTCGATTGAAAAACGGTTGATTTTGCCGCCGTAAAGCACATAGGCAATATAGCCTCCGCTTTTTGTTATCCCTGCAGTTTTTTGAGAGTAGGTGAAGGTATAGCACGGCATATTGCCTGCATCTTCTCCCGAATACATTACTTCGCTGATGTTACAGCCGAGTGCCCTTGCCGCAATATCTCTTGCGTTTTCACGGCTTATGTGCCCGGCGTTTTTTAAAAGCTGAGATTCACGGTTTAAAACTGCGTCGGCAAACGGACCGTCATAAAGGAGAGTCGGGTAGTCTTTGAAAACTTTTGACGTTGCCGAAAAGCTGTTTGAAAGGGAAGATACGTTGATGCTTTTTGCCTTTAAATCGTCTGTGTCAATGTCTGCGCCGTTATTTGCAATTGTTGCCATATTGCTGACCGATTCGTTTAATTTTTGAGCATAATTTAAAAGTTTGTTAAGATTTTGGTGTTCTTCGGTGCTGATTGTTTGGCTTGAAGCAATTTTGTTTGCGATATATGATGCATAGTCGCTTGATTGGGTGATGAATTTGTATGTTGAGCCTAAATTCATTTGCTCAATCGGAAGCCTTGAAAGCGCATCTTTTGCCTGTGAACATTCGGCATATAAATCTTTACTTATATCCATAAGCATTTTGTCGGAATTTGAATAAATTGATTTAGTTAAATTTGTTTCTATTGAGTCGAGATTTTCCGAAAGTTCATTAAGGCTTTGCTGATAATTTAATTCAAGCTGTGCTTTGTATGAATTTGCTGTTGTCATATTGATTATTGCCCTGCTTGAAAGTAACAGCGCAAAAGCAATGGCATATGAAAACAGTCTTATATAACCTCTTTTTGTCATTTCAATTACCTCCGTTTTATATTTTTGCCTTATTTTTCAAAAACATTCAAAAAAATGTTTTATTGTTATATTATTTGTGCTATAATGCAATTAATTGTAATTAATATGGAGTAGTAGAATTATGGCAAAGGCAGAAGGAAAAAAGAGAATAGTTGTCAAGGTAGGTACATCAACCTTAACTCATAAAACCGGCAAAACAAATATTGCAAGGCTTGCAAAACTTGCGTCGGTGCTTTCGGATTTGAAAAATGAGGGACACGAGATAGTTCTTGTTTCAAGCGGTGCTATTGCTGTCGGTTGGTCAAAGCTTGGACTGAGCGAAAAACCGAAAACTGTTCAGGGCTTGCAGGCTTCTGCGGCAGTGGGGCAGTGTGAACTTATGTTTCTTTATGATAAACTTTTCTCGGAATATACGGTTACGGTAAGTCAGCTTCTTTTCTCTGCCGATACTCTTCAAAATCCCGAGGAAAAGGAGCATTTGGTTGATACGTTTAATCAACTTCTTAATTACGGCGCATTGCCGATTATTAACGAAAACGACTCGGTTTATATCGAGGAGCTTTTAAACGGTGATAATGATTGTTTAAGCGCAATGGTTGCTACTCTTATAAATGCAGATTTGCTCATTATGCTTACCGATACTCACGGTCTTTACGATTCAAACCCTAATGAAAACGAAAATGCAAAATTGATAAATGTTGTTGACGAGATTAATGATGATATTTATTCAATCGCCGGCGGTGCAAGCGAAAAGGGCACGGGTGGCTTTCAAACTAAGATTAAAGCCGCAGAGATTGCAACGAGCGATGGTATTCCCGTTATTATTATGAACGGTGAAAAGCCGACCGATTTATACAAGGTGCTTTCAGGCGAAAGCATAGGTACGTATTTTAAGGCAAAGGGTGATGAAAATGCTTGAACAATTGGGAATTAACGCAAAAAAAGCTTCTGCCGATTTGGCAGGCGCTTCGACAGAGCTTAAAAATAAAGCACTTGGTGCTGTTGCGGACGCACTTATCCAAAATGCGCAAAAAATTATTGAAGCCAATAAAATTGACTATGATGCGCAGTTGGGTATTCTGGACAGCGGTATGCTTGACCGCCTTATGCTTAATTTTGACAGGATTAAGGGTATGGCAGACGGATGCAGGCAGGTTATGGCGCTTGATGACCCTTGCGGCAGAGTGCTTGAAACTGTTGAAAGACCTAACGGTCTTGTGATTAAAAAGGTAAGCTGTCCTATGGGCATTATAGGCATTATTTACGAGGCAAGGCCTAATGTTACCGCCGACGCCGCCGCTCTTTGCTTGAAGAGCGGAAATGCCGTTATTCTTCGTGGCGGTAAAGAGGCTATACATTCAAATATTGCCATATCCGATATTATGCGTGAAGCAGTTAAAAGCGTAGGGCTTGACGAAAATGTTATTCAACTTGTTCATGATACTTCAAGGGAATCGTCGACTGAGCTTATGAGAATGAAGGGTACACTCGATTGCCTTATCCCGAGGGGAAGCAAAAGGCTTATTCAGGCTGTTGTTGAAAATGCGAGTGTTCCCGTTATTGAAACAGGCTCCGGCAACTGTCATATTTATGTTGACGAAAGTGCAGATATCAATATGGCGGCAAACATTATTTTTAATGCAAAAACACAGCGTATAGGCGTTTGCAATGCGTGCGAAAGCCTTGTTATTCACGAGAATATTATTAAAAAGGCTTTGCCGGCAATTAAGGCAAGGCTTGATGAAAAAAATGTCACCATTCGTGGCGACGAAAAGGCGAGAGAGGCTTGCCCCGGTATTGAGGCGGCAAGTGAGGAGGATTTCGGCACCGAATATCTTGATTATATTATCAGCGTTAAAACCGTATCAAGCCTTGATGAGGCGATAGCGCATATCAATAAATATTCCACGGGTCATTCGGAGGCTATAATTACGGAAAATAAGGAGAACGCAGATAAGTTTATGACGCTTATTGACTCCTCCTCCGTATATCATAATGCTTCCACAAGATTTACCGACGGCGGCGAATTTGGATTGGGAGCTGAAATCGGTATTTCTACGCAAAAGCTTCATGCAAGAGGACCTATGGGGCTTAGAGAACTTACAACTACTAAATATTTAGTTTACGGAGACGGACAAATCAGATGATAACAGAGGAAGAAAGACAAAAAATGCGCAAAAAGCGCCAACGTGCACGTAAGCGCAAAAGAGTGAGAAAAAAGATATTACTCATTATTGCGGCAATAATAATATTGTTTGCTGTTTTTATTGTGACTGTTAAGTTTGTTAATCCTGATTTTGACATTGCTTCTTATCTTCCGAGCGGCAAGGCACAGCAGGCGGTTGAAATGATTGATTCTAAATTGTTTAATAAAACAACAACATCTTCAACTCAGCCAACCACTCAAAAGGAAACTACAACCAAAGCACGTGATATCAAAAAGGCTGATTACGATTACGATGATTTCAGCGTCTTTGCATTTGACACTTCACTTCAGGGTAATCAGGTGGGAAATTTGCTCAATAAATCAAACGGCGCAGTAACCTATAGTTCAGCATATATTTACTACAGTATTGATGGCAAAGGTATTTTTCGCTTTGAGCCTAATGAGGAGAAGAACGCTAAAATTATCAGCGGTAACTATAATTTTAAATATCTTAATGTTTTAGGCGACTATCTTTATGCCGTTGACGTTAATACCTCAAAACTTAAGAAATTTTCGGTTTCAGGTGGCGACGGAGTCGATATAAGTGATAACATAGCCTTTGCTTACCTTTATAATGATAAAATTTATTTTGTCGGCACTGACAATGCAGTCGGCTTTATCAATTTGAACGATAATAATAAAACCGTTCTTTATACCGCACCTGCCGATAAAACCGTATCTTTTGCCGGAATTTCACTTTCAAGAGTGTTTTTTGTTACTCATGACAGTGTGGCAAATTACGATGAATATATAACT
The DNA here is from genome assembly GCA_052272245.1 of Eubacterium sp. Lineage (GTDB taxonomy): Bacteria > Bacillota > Clostridia > Oscillospirales > Acutalibacteraceae > Eubacterium_R. The sequence goes on along the minus strand of DAVZKM010000005.1, from coordinate 11,450 downwards.
GTTAATTTGAGCGATTCAAACGATGTTCTCAGTTTTCGTGATGATACAAAGAATAATGAAATAGTTAACTTATCCCTTGAATGCGGATTTATGTATTATTACAAGAAAAATGATGATTCAACGTATTCTCTTTGCAGGCAGAAATTCGGTTCGGATAATGTTGTGACCCTGGTAGGCAGTTGCTCTGTTGTAGATTATCCTGTTGTTTATTCAAACAGGCTTTATTTCGGTGAGCTTGACGGCTCGAAGTATAAGGCAAGAGAACTTAATATGAATTCAAAAGCTACTAAAACAATGCTTTCGGTATCTGATTGTGACGGTACCGGCACACTTGCTGTCGGTTACGGGTATCAATATGTATTTTTAATCGGTACTAAGAGTGAGGGCGGAGAATTTACTTGCAAAACGAGTTGCATTTATACATCGTCATCAAGTGATAATACCTTAAGCTTTAACGGCAAGAAACTGACTTATTAATTTATTTGAGGAAATTTTATGGATAAATACAAAAAATTAGCATCAAACACTTTAATATTTGCGATAGGTACATTTTCGTCAAAGATACTTTCGTTTTTGTTAATGCCGTTTGTAACAAGAATGATGGGTACGGGCGATTACGGCGCCGCAGACTTGGTTCAGCAAACAGTTAATGTGCTTATTCCTGTTGTTACGCTTCAGGTCAACAGTGCGGCATTGCGTTTTGCTCTTGACAAGGCGGTTGACAAATCGGATGTTTTCAAGGTCGGGGTTAGGACAACTCTTGCGGGTTTTGCGGTTTTCCTTCTTTTTGCCTATCCTTTAAGTATGCTTAAAATTAATGATTTCAACCTCGGGGATTATATAATTTTGATTGTATCGTTCGTTCTTGTTTCAAGCTTTAGGCAGCTCTGCCAGCAGTTTGTCAGGGGCAGCGGGCACGTTAAACTTTATGCGATTGACGGCATACTTGCCACGGCAACAACGCTTGCGTTTACTATTCTTTTCCTCGGTCCTTTTAAATGGGGTGTGACGGGATATATCGTTGCAATTATTGCTTCTGACGCTTGCTCTGTTGTGTTCTATTTCGTAACTGCCAAATTATACAGATATATAAATTTCAATAAGCTTAAAGATAATAGCATTGCATCGCAAATGCTCAAATATTGTGTTCCGCTTATTCCTACAATAATTTTGTGGTGGATTATTAACGTATCTGACAGATATATGGTAACTTATTTTATTTCATCATCTGCAAACGGACTTTATACCGCCGCATCTAAGATACCTAACTTTGTAATTCTTTTCTCTCAAATCTTTATTGACGCTTGGCAGCTTAGTGCTGTTGACGAATATGACCAAGACGGCGGCAGGCAATTTTTTACCAAGGTGTTCCGTGTTTATTCGGGCGGAATTTTTGCCGTTGCGTCTGTCCTTATTTTGCTTTGTCAGTTTATTACAAGAATACTTGTTGCAAAGTCTTATTATGATTCGTGGCAGTTTGTTCCTATTCTTATTATTGCCACAACGTATTCTTGCATTGTCAATTTCCTTGCCTCAATATATATGGCGGAAAAAAAGAATGTTATGTCTCTTGTGACGGCTATGAGCGGTGCAGTTACCAACTTTGTTTTAAATATTGTATTCATTCCTCGTATCGGTGCAAACGGTGCGGCCTTGGCAACTGTTTGCGCATTCCTTGTGGTATTTGTTACAAGGGCTATAGATACAAGAAGATTTATTAAAATAGATTTTAAACTTCCTGTTCTTTTGGGCGAAACGGCAGTACTTGTTACTCAGTCGATTCTTCTTCTCAAATATGACGGTACGCTTTGGGTTTATATAATAGAGGTTTTACTTGTTGTTGTTATGCTTCTTCTTAATCTGAAGCCTATTAAGGAACTTGTAAATCTTATTCTGGCAAAATTCTTGAAAAAAAGAAAAAACTAATATATTAACAATGTGTTATTATGGTTGCAAAGACGGTATTTTTAGTATATAATATACAAAGAACATAGCAAAATAAACTAAAAATATTAAAATTTTTGGAGGATATGTATGGAAAAGATGACTGTTTCGCAGGCAAAGAAAGCGATAAGCGACAAGCTTAGTCACTTTTTTGGAGTGGATACAAAAACTGCGACAGACGAACAATATTATAAAGCGGTTTCGATGATTATTCGTGATAGGCTTTCGCAAATGAACAGCGATTTCAGGCACGAGGCTAAGGGTCAGGACAGCAAGGAAATTTATTATCTTTGCATGGAATTTCTTATGGGCCGCTCACTTAAGAATAATCTTTATAATCTTGATTTGACGGAAACATTCAAAAAAGCGCTTGAATCTTTCGACGTAAGCCTTGATAAACTTTATGAAAAAGAGCCTGATGCAGGTCTTGGTAACGGCGGTCTCGGAAGGCTTGCTGCGTGTTATCTCGATGGTCTTGCAACAAACGGCTTTCAATCAATGGGCTATTCTATCAGATATGAAGCAGGTATTTTCAAACAAAAGCTTGTTGATGGCTGGCAGACAGAACTTCCTGATTTTTGGCTTCCCGGCGGTGAGGTTTGGCTCGTTCCACGTGAAGAAAGAAGTGTAGAGGTCAAGTTTGAAGGCTGGGTTGACGAAAGCTGGGACGGAGATTTCCACCACGTTAATTACAAGGATTGCAACACCGTAACCGCAGTTCCATATGATATGTATGTTTCAGGTAAAGGCAAGGGAGTTTCAAGGCTTCGCCTTTGGGCTGCAAGAAAGCCTGAGCTTGATATGGGTCTTTTCAATTCAGGCTCGTATATTAAAGCAATGGAGCAAAGCGCCATGGCGGAGGCTATTTCTAAGGTGCTTTATCCTGCTGACAATACTCCTGAGGGTAAGTCACTTAGACTTCGTCAGCAGTATTTTCTTGTTTCTGCTTCTATTCAGGATATTATTCAACGTCATCTCACAAGATACGGTACGCTTGACAATCTTCCTGACAAGGTAGCAATCCATATCAACGATACTCACCCAACTATGGCTATACCCGAGCTTATGAGAATTATGCTTGATGAATGCGGCTACGATTGGGATACTGCATGGAGCCTTGTTACGAGAACTGTCGCTTATACTAACCATACGGTTATGAAAGAAGCGCTTGAATGTTGGAGCGAGGACCTTTATAAAAGACTTCTTCCTCGTATTTATTCAATTACTAAGGAAATTGATAATCGTTTTCGTGCTTACGTTTGGGGTGCAACAGGCGATGCGGATAAGGTTGAGAGAATGGCAATCGTTTCAGGCGGCGTAGTAAGAATGGCTAATCTTTGCGTTGCCGGCTCTCACTGCGTAAACGGTGTATCTGCGCTTCATTCTGAAATTCTTAAGGATACTGTATTTAATGATTTTTATACAATTACTCCTGAAAAATTTACTAACGTAACAAACGGTATTGCGTTTAGAAGGTGGATTTGTCAGGCAAACCCTGAGCTCACCTCATTTATTACCGAACTTATCGGCGATGGATTTATAACTAAGAGCGATGAACTTCTTAAGCTTCGTGATTATAAAGACGACAAGCAGGTGCTTGACAGGCTTACCGCAATTAAGCTTGCTAATAAAGAAAAATTTGCCTCGGTAGTTAAAAAGAGAAACGGTATTGAGCTTGACCCGACATCTATTTTTGATGTTCAGGTTAAAAGACTTCACGAGTATAAGAGGCAACAGCTTAACGTTCTTAATATTATTGCCGAATATCAAATGCTTAAGGCAAATCCTAATATGGAGTTCCAGCCGAGAACTTATATCTTTGCTTCTAAGGCAGCACCCGGCTACTTTATGGCTAAGAAAATTATCGAGCTTATTGACACTCTTTCAAAAGTTGTTAATAACGACCCGGATATTAAGGGCAGAATTAAAGTCGTATTTATGGAGGATTATAACGTTTCTCTTGCAGAGATGCTTATGCCTGCCGCTGATATTTCAGAGCAGATTTCTCTTGCGGGCACAGAGGCTTCAGGTACGGGTAATATGAAGCTTATGTTAAACGGTGCAATCACTCTTGGCACTCTTGACGGTGCAAACGTTGAAATTCACGACGCAGTCGGCGATGATAATATTTTCATTTTTGGCTTGAAAACTCCTGAGGTTATGGAACTTCAAAAGAAGGGCTATAATCCTATGGAATATATGTATAATAACGAAACGCTTAAGTCTGCAGTTGAATTTATTCAAGCAGGTGTAAACGGTAAGAGCTTCGGCGAGATTTCTTCATCTCTTATGAATGTTGACCAATATATGGCGCTTGCCGATTTTGCTGATTATCAAAAGGCTCAAAAGCTTTCGGCAGAGGCTTATCAGGATAAGGAAAGATTTGCCGGAATGTCACTTATGAATATCAGCGGCGCAGGTGTTTTCAGCGCCGACCGTGCAATAATGGATTATGCAAATAAAATTTGGCATACTCAGCCTGTTAAATTTAAGGAAGAAGCACCAAAGACTTCTAAAAAGAGTGCTCCTATGACTAAAGAGGAGAAAAAAACTGCCAAAAAGAGCACTGTGAAAAAGGCTGAAAAGAATGCAGAGCCTAAAAAGGAAGTAAAAAAAGAAACTTCTAAGAAGGCAGAGTCGAAAAAATCAGCTAAAAAGACAACAAAAAAGTCTAAATAATAAGCTTTAAGGCGGCCATGGTCGCTCCTGCGGCAATCTATATTATTTTGATAATCTAAAATGAAATGAATTTCGCAAGAGGCGAACATTGTTCGCCTCTTGATTTTTGTAAAGGAAAAGAAATCAGTGCAGATATATAATTCACGAGACAAGTCATACAAGTCAATAGTTTCGGCGATTGCTACTAATGAAAAGTGCAAATTCCGCATTATTGTGCCGAGAGATATGAAATGCTGCGCAGCTCAACTTGCAATTACAAAGGACGGCGAGGACACGGCATTTTACAATATGTTTTGGGCAGGAATGTGCGGCGACAGCTTTGAATATTGGGAACTCCATTTTTACGCCACAACTCCCGGTCTTTATTTTTATCATTTTGTGCTTGATACTCCTTGGGGTAAAAGCTATGTTAAAAACGCAGGTGACGGCAGGGGTGAACTCAATGCTTCTTTGCCTGATTTTCAACAGACTGTTTATGACGAGAATTTTAACACTCCGAACTTTTTAAAGGGCGGAATAATGTATCAAATTTTTCCTGACAGATTTTTTAATTCCCAAACTCCTAAGAAAAATGTTCCAAAAAGCCGTGTAATGCGAAATTGGGGCGATACTCCTTATTGGAAAGAGGAGCAGATGAACGGCATTTGGAACAATGATTATTTTGGCGGCGACCTTAAGGGAATTGAAAAAAAGCTTTCGTATATTGCGGATTTGGGCGTTACTTGTATTTATCTTAATCCTATTTTTGAATCTCATTCAAACCACAGATATGATACTGCCGATTATGAAAAAATCGACAGCTTATTGGGCGATGAGAATGATTTAAAAAATCTCTGCAGGGTTGCTGAGAAAAAGTATGGTATCAGCATAATTCTTGACGGAGTTTTCAGCCATACGGGCTGCGACAGCAGATATTTTAATATGTATAATCATTATAATGATATCGGCGCATATAACAGCAAGGAAAGCCCTTATTTTTCTTGGTACAAATTTATCAATTGGCCCGATGAATACCATTCTTGGTGGGGTATTAAGCTTTTGCCGGAGGTTATTGAAGAGGACGAGGGATATAGGAATTATATTTGCGGTGAAAACGGAATTTTGAAAAAGTGGCTTCGTTGCGGCATAGCAGGCTACAGGCTTGACGTTGCGGATGAACTTCCGGATATTTTTCTTGATGATTTGAGAAAAAGCGTTAAAAGTGAAAATGAGAATGCTATAATTATAGGCGAGGTTTGGGAGGACGCTACCAACAAATTTGCATATGGGCAAAGAAGAAAGTATTTGCTCGGCGAAGAACTTGACAGCGTGATGAATTATCCTTTTGCCGATGCAATTCTTAATTTTGTCCGCTACGGAAACGGCAACGCTTTTTTTAACGCTGTTCTTTCTATTATCGAAAATTATCCGCCGCAGGTTTTAAATGTTTTGATGAATCATATCGGAACTCACGACACTGAACGTGCAATAACACGTCTTGCAGGTGAAAATCCCGATGGGCATGACCGTGCTTGGCAGTTTGAACATAATACCTTATCTGAATTTGATTATTTAAAGGGCATTTCTATGATGAAAATTGCATCCCTCATTCAGTTCACTTTGCCCGGCACCCCGTCAATTTATTACGGCGATGAGATTGGTATGCAGGGTATGAAGGACCCGTTTAACCGTGGCTGTATGGCTTGGGATAAGCCAAATGAGGAACTTTTGAAATGGTATAAGCGTCTCGGTCAAATCAGGCATAGCTCTAAGGCATTTATCGACGGCGATTTTGAAAAGCTGTATTGCGACGGTGGTGTAATAGCTTATTCCCGTAACAGTGAAGGCGACAGCGTTTTGGTTGCAATTAATAATTCAAATGAGCAAAAGCGTATATTTATCGGAACACAGTGGGATAATTCTTATTCGCTTTTTGACGAAAAAAGCGTTGACGGTTTTGTAAATCTCCCGCCTTATAGATACACTTTGCTTTCAAAAAAAGAATACTAAAACAAAAGGTCATCGGATAAAATTAAATCCGACGACCTTTTTTCAATATATACGTATTTATACATATTCAATATTTTCACTTGGTTTGAACATCATTATAAACGGAATTACAAGCAGTACGCTTGCGATAAAAATACTTTTTACATCCAAAAATTTGGTTGCGATTGCACCTGTTATTGCGCCTAATGCAAAAAACAAATTAATTCCGTAATAGGTTAAGCTTCTGAGTGTGATTTTTTTGTCTTTCTTTTTTATTCCCAAAAATAAAAGTTCTGTGCCGCTTCTTAAATTGCCCGTGCACATTGTTGTTGCAACCGTGTTGCCGTTGATAACCCTAAAAGTTTCTACCTGAAGAGAGCACACAAACGATACCATAACGTTTACAAATGTGTTGCCCTTGCCGCTTGGAATAAAGCCGCACACTGCAAGAATTATTATTTCTGCCAAAACAATAATCTGCCTCCAATGCATATGACGGCTTTTTTTAAGTGTTGCTTTGATTACTTCGGATAATAAAATTCCGAGTGCAAATGCAAGAATAGGAACAACATAATGCAGTACCCTTTCAAAATCGCCCTTTGCAAGGTTTATTCCCATAAGAACAATATTACCTGTTTGCGCATTTGCAAATACTCCACCACGGGTAATGTATGTATAAGCATCAAGAAATCCCCCGGTCAGAGCCAACATTATGCCGAGTATGAAGTTTTCACTCATCTGCTTTTCTCTTATTTTTTCATTTAATTCCATAATAGAAATCCTTAAGTTAAATACATATATTAAGCGGACGAAAACATTCGTCCGCTGTGAACTTTATATAAACAATATTATACTCTTGCTACCATTTCTCCGTATTCTTCCTTGCTTTTCTTAATGAATGCTTCCACCTGAGCGGCGCTTGGCATAGCATCAGAACAGGAGTGAGCAGAAATAAGAATTGAAGCTGAAGCAGAGCCGAATTCAAGGCATTCAATAATTTCCTTGCCTTTAAGAAGACTGTAAAGGAACGATGAGCCGTATCCGTCACCGCCGCCAAAGCCCTTAAGCTTAACGGCAGGGAATGGTTTGATTGAATAGAATTTGCCGTCGTTTGTGTAAGCGGTTGAGCCTTCCTTGCCGTGCTTGATTACGCAAATTGCTGCGCCGAATGATTGCCAATATTTAGCAGATTCAGGGTCGCTTTCTTTAACGCCTACAATACCCTCTGTCAAGTCAAACTCTTCTCTCGAGCCCATAATGATATCTGCATTTTGAGCAACAAGGCTGTAGTAAACAGCAATTTCGTCTTTTGATTTCCAAGTGTATTCTCTGTAATCAATATCAAAAACAATGCGAACATTGTTCTTTTTAGCAAGCATCATAGCTTTAAGGCAAGCCTCTCTTGACGGAGATTGAGCCAAAGCAGTACCGCTGATAACAATTGCCTTTGCAGACGCAATATATTCCTCGTCAATATCTTCCGGTGCCATACAAAAATCAGCCACATTGTCACGATACATAAGTATTGATGACTTTTCTTTAGAAAGAATTTCAGTAAATGTAAGTCCTATGCATTCGCCGTTTTTAGCTCTTGTAACGTGGCTTGTATCAATACCCTCTTTTTCAAAATAGTTTACAACAAAGTCACCGAATTGGTCGTTGCTTACACAGCCGCAAAAGCCGACCTTACATCCGAGCCTTGCAAGACCTACTGCAATATTGGCAGGAGAACCGCCTACATATTTGTTGAAATTTGATGACTCGCTAAGCGGCATATACATATCGGTAGGATTAAAGTCGATAGCGATTCTGCCGATTGGAATAAAATCAAGCGGCTTTGACATATCAAATTCTACGTAATTCATAAATTTTACCTCTCATATATAAAAAATAATATTAAGCCTTATTGTCAGTGCCGAAAATTAATATATGACGCTTTGCGTTTTGATAAGCACCATCAACCTCGGCAGCCTGTAAATCATAATATCCGCTTATTTTATCATTTTTATAAGCGTCTTTAACCGTATGCTCAACACTGTCAAACGTTGCGGTTGCAATATTTATTTTCTTAATGCCTGTATGTGAACAACGCACAAAATCGTCAGGAGTAATTCCGGTTCCGCCGTGAAGCACAAGCGGTAATTTAGTATTTTTCTCCACTTGTTCAAGAATATCAAATCTAAGTTTAGGAGTGCTTTTGTAATTGCCGTGCGCATTTCCTATAGCAATTGCAAGTGCATCGACACCTGTTTCATTTTCAAACCTTACTGCATCCTCGGGCTTGGTACAATTGATTGCAATATCTTCGCTTCCGTCCTCCGAACCGCCTACGCATCCAATTTCTGCCTCAACATCGGCACCGTACTTTTTAGCAAGTGCAATAACTTCTTTTGTAGTCTTGATATTTTCGTCAAGCTCCAAGTGTGAGCCGTCAAACATAACAGACGTAAAGCCAAGTTCAAGCGCCTGAGTGATTTTTTCAATCGTTTTGCCGTGGTCAAAGTGAACTGCAACCGGAGTGTCTGCATTCTTTGCGGCAGCAACCATAAGCGGACCTATAATCTCAAGCGGACTTTGTTTTAATCTTACTTCCGCTATTTGCAAAATAACCGGCGCTTTGAGTTCTTTTGCTGCTTTGAGAACACCAAGCACCATCTCCATATTTGCAACTGAAAATGAGCCTACTGCATAGTTGCCCTTTTGCGCATCAGCCAAAAGCTTACTCATATTTATAAGCATTTTTTTACCCTCTTTAAACAAAATGAGCGAGTTGACAGTAAGCCGAGTTCTGTCATGGGCAATTATCTATCTAGTTGCAAAATTGCTTTTGCAATCGAGCCATCCCTCGAAGTTATGTGTCGAGCAAACAACCCTTCAGTCGATGTTGCAGCGAATAGGGTTTACATGGCAGGGAATGTCTCCACTCCCTCGGTGAGCTCTTACCTCGCCTTTCCACCCTTACCTATACTTGGTATAGGCGGTATATCTCTGTTGCACTTTCCCTAAGGTCACCCTCGGCGGCCGTTAGCCGTTATTCTGCTCTGCGCTGCTCGGACTTTCCTCATACCGATAATCGGCACGCAATTGCCAAGTCAACTCGCTTTCTCTATTTTAAGATAATTTATTATTTATGTCAATATATTTTACAAAATGACGGTTGAAATAGTTTGAAATATGTAGTATATTCTTTAATAGTATTGGAGGCGGTATTATGCCACGTTTTGAAAATGAAGATTTTGACCCTAAAAAGAGAAACAGGGAAGATATAGACAGGACTGTTCCAAAGGATGAAGATTATTATAATTATTCGCCTGAGGATATTGACCTTAGTTTTAATTCAAAAAAAAGAGAGGAAAATATTGTTGTTGATAATCAGCGCAAACCGGGAAATTACGGCGATTATCAGCAAGACGGCAAGGGAGATATAACTTTTAAAAGCGAAACAATTGATGATTTTGACAGAGATTTTTCATCTTATCAAAGAAACACAAGAAGAGCTCCTCACTCCTCAAACGGCAGCCGTTTCGGCTTATCAGACAGAAAAAATTTTAAAAAAGGTCATAATTCGTCAAACAAAAATAAAAAGCATAAAAGCCAAAACGGCAAAAAGGCTAAATCGATTTTAGCGGCAATTTTAGTTCTTGCTATTTTACTTGCAGGTTCTGTATTCCCCGTTTTGGCAAGAGTTAATTATGATGAAAAAAAGGCTGATAAATATGTAACGGCAAGCGATTTGAAAGATGATTCATCTGTTAAGAATATTCTTCTTTTGGGTGTTGACGCAAGAAGCAATGAAAATGCCGAACAAACAAGAAGTGATACAATGATGCTTGTCAGCGTTGATTCAAAGCACCACGCAATCAAACTTGTATCGTTTCTTCGTGATACTTGGGTATATATTCCGTCGCTTGAACACGAGCAAAGGCTTAATGCGGCTTGCTCTGACGGCGGCTATAAAAATGTAGTCGAAACTATTGAATATAATTTCGGCGTCAAGATTGACGGCTATGTTGTAACCGATTTTGAAATGTTTAAGGTTCTTGTTGACAGCCTCGGGGGTGTTAATGTTGATGTTACGGAAAAGGAAGCTAAAGAAGTTACAAACCATCCTAAGCGATACGGTAATGTTACACTTGAGGCAGGTAATAATAAGCTTACGGGCGAGCAAGCGCTTGCTTATTGCAGGATAAGAAAGATTGATACCGATTTTGTAAGAACTCAAAGGCAACGAACGGTTATGAGTGCAATTCTTAAAAAAGCACTTACCAATCCTTTTAAACTTTACAAAATGGCATATAATAGCGCACCTTATATTGAAACCGATTTGTCTAAGGGCGAACTTATGGGTCTTGTGTCTAAGGCAGGCACCTGCGTTGCAAATATTCATCAAACGAGCATTCCGTTTGACGGCACTTGGGACTATGCAACAATTTGGGGCAACAGTGTAATTAAGATTAATACGAAAAAAAATAAGGACAAGCTTATAGATTATATCTATAACCTGTCCTCGGCAGATATTAAGGCTCAAGAAAAAGAAGATAAATAAAATAATATTAACTATAAGGACAGCAGAGGATAACTTTGCTGTCCTTGTATTTTTTATATATGATTTTATTACTGCTTGAATAAGTTTTGTTTGCGTTGGAATATCAAATCTGATTTCTGATTTTATTATATGAAGTTTACTTTGAATTGAAAATTTATTTGTCAAATGACGGGTTGTAAGCATAGTAATTTTTGCTGTCGAGCTTATCCGTCACGAGCCGCAAGCCCTCACCGAAACGTTGGTAGTGCACAATTTCACGTTCACGTAAAAACTTAATCGGCTCAATTATATCCGGGTCGTCAACAAGCCGCAA
>DAVZKM010000004.1:0-30689 GCA_052272245.1 Eubacterium sp. | reverse complement strand
CTTTGTTTCTTATGAGAGCCCTGTTGTTCCCACCAAACAAAAAGACATCCATTTTTGGGTGTCTTTTTTGTTTTATCGATATCTCGGCTCGAACCTGTGACAAGATACTCCAAATTCTGCGACTGAAAGGAGCTTGGAATTTGGCAGAAACAGTCCGGTGGACTGTTTCGTAGTATCTTTGTTTCTTATGAGAGCCCTGTTGTTCCCACCAAACAAAAAGACATCCATTTTGGGTGTCTTTTTTGTTTTATCGATATCCCGGCTCGAACCTGTGACCCGTTGAAAGAAATTCCGTGTTTGAATGAATTTCTTTGAAATGTGGGGATAATAAATAATTTTACATAAGAACCAAAATTACATATGCCTTAGTGGAATAGCCAAATGAATCTTATTATTCATCTTAAGTTTTATTATAATTTAGTTGTCAAATTTGACCATATACTTTTTTGCATGAATTTTAATAAAAGGCAAAACAGACCACTAAAGTTGTTGTAAATGACTATCAAATTGCAAAATTCGTGGTATAATATAACCACAATAAATGTGGAGGTTTAGATATGCAAAATTTAAAAAGCAATATTGACCATTATATGGAATTAAAAGGAATTAGGATGTATAGCCATTTACTTGTTGATATTGCTCACGAATTAGGAATTAAAGGACAAGAAGCATATAAATTTGCAGATAAAGAAAAATCAAACTTTTCAAAAATGCTAAAAGGAGAAAGACCACTTAAATACGAGTTTATTATTCCTTTAGAAAAAATATTTGGTATTTCATTGGCTCGTTTACTAGATGAAGATGCATATAAATTACCTGTTGAAAAGGAAAATGTGCCGTTCAATAAGGGATTTAGATATTACGCATATTTAGATGATCCAGAATTGTATAAAAATGAATTTGATTTATTACTTACAAAGGATGGGGAATCTATTCTCACTCAAACTGATGAATTCGGCAAAACCTTTCTTGATTATATCGTGGAATATCGTTCGGTTAACGGTGTTAAATATCTTCACGATGTGTATGGAATAAAACTGAAATGGTATCATAACCATTTTGAATTTAGGAAAGATAAAGGCATAACATGGATTCATTTTGAAAACTGTATTGAGTTTGCCCGTCTTGTTGCAAGTATGAATGATGTGGAACTGTTCAATGATATTTATGATTCCTACAATATGTTTTTTACAAATGGGCACTATGCTACAGAAAGTTGTATTTTCTGTCAAGGTGAATATTTGGAAATGATACTGGACAATGACGACTTATTTCATTCAATATTTGAAATAAAACCTTACGAGCTTAAGCTGGGTAGTTTTGACAAAAGAAAAAAACAAGTTGATTCGATTACATACCATTCCATCAACCCGATAATTAACAACTGTTTAAGATATGCTTTAAAACATTTAGATAAATATAAGCATAGAGCAATTGATATATTAAAATTTGGAATAAATTACAACAAAAAAGTAGCATCCAATATATGTTATGACAATCATTATGTTTGCAATGAACTGGGTGCTTTAAAAAATTTCAAAGACCATGATTTTTACGAGATTATTATTTTTGTTGATGTAGAAGTAAATGATGATGAAATAAAGTCTTTCATTAATCAATTGCCAAAATTCAATAAATTATGGTGATACATTGAGTAGGAATAATGATGGATGCTTTGATGATTAAAAAGAAAAGAGGATTTCAGAATGAGCTTAATAACTTGTCCTAAATGCGGCAAAACAATCAGTGAAAAGGCAATAACATGTCCTCACTGTAAATTTAATCTTTCACAACAAAATTTAATAGTGTGCGACGAATGTGGAAGAGAATACGAAATGAAATTTTCGGCTTGCCCTAATTGTGGATTTCCTAATTCAACTATTGAGAAAAAGAAGCAAAAGAAGAAACACAAAGGTATAATTATCTCCACAGTTGTAATTGCTCTAATTGTCATTAGCGTGCTTGGATTTAGCATTTCACAAAGAGCAAAAGAAGCCGAATATTATTCAAATATGGAATCTGTATCTTATACAATGATTGATGGGGCTGCGAAAGCGGAAAACGCCGGAAACCTTATCAAGAATGTATGGTACAATGCAATTTATGAGGAAAGAGATACTGAAACAGATAAATACACAATGAAAAATGGTAAATTTGTAGATGATTTTAATGATGCTCTTTCTAATTTGTTTGCTGATGAAAGTTTTGACAATAGTATTTCTGAAATCGAATTGAATCAATCAGAAGTTACTGATTTAATGAAAAAGCTGAAAAATCCACCAAAGAAATATGAAGAAGCTTATGCCGTGTTAAAAACTTATTATGATAATTACATGAAAATGACAAAATCGGTTATCAGTCCTACGGGAAGTCTCCAAACATTTTCAGAGGATTTTAATACCTATGATTCGGATACAGTCAATTCATTTGAAAAAATGAAATTGTATTTAGACTGATTACTATATTTTGTATTAAATGAATTACACTAAATGAAGACAAAAACTATAAAATTATAGAAAGAGAGTAGGAGGACAAATTTATGGGAAAGCATTTTTTTGACTATGAAGATGATGATTTTGCGCATACCATATCAGATAATATGGCGATATGCTAATGCGTATGGGTGATAATATGGCAATGGATATTGACACAGGCGAATTGCATTTCATATCGGGATGGTCTGACGATGAAGATGATGATTGAAAAGCAATAATGGCGGCAGAGAATTGCTCTCTGCCGCCATTGTTTTTAAACATATATGATTTCTTTGTTTACTATTTCCATGGCGGTGTTGCGGATGGTATTCATTTTACCCACCCACAACATTTGGTCGGTTGACTTTAAATACTCGGTAATTTTCTGCTTTTTTGTCATTTCCTTTACCAGCCGAAAAAACAATTCTTCTGCCTGTTCGTTTGTATTAGCAATATAGCTGTTTAACTTGCCGCTTGTCAGCAAATTGACATAGAACAGCCGCTTATGCTCCTTAATATACCGTAAGTGTCGCTGTCCCCATATCCCGATGTTTTTTCTTCTTCGGTGGGTAAAGTGAGGTCAGGAATAAGATACCCGTTTTCTTCGTGATACATTCCACCCATTTCTTCAAAAAATGATTTTACCATTGCTGTAATCCTCCGTTATGATTTGAATTTCCCTACAATTCAATCACTCTGGATGATTACAAAGCCGAAGAGAGAAGCTACTTCCCTATGTAGCCCCTCCTTTTTGGGTGTCTTTTTTGTTTTATCGATATCTTGGCTCGAACCTGTGACCCGTCGAAAGAAATTCCGTGTTTGAATGAATTTTGTTTTAATTTACGACACAGTTGAACAACTTTATTGACAATGCGAAACGCCGTCGAATAATCGACGGCGTTGTTTTTTTATTTTTATCAAGATTAAGCCGCTTTGCGAGCCTTTTCGGCTGCTCTTTCAAGGGCAAGCTTATAATCTTTTTGGTCAGTAAAGATTTCATTTTTATAAGGATTTTTCTTTTGCTCCTTTGCACGCTTGATAACAGAAGCAAATACGCAAACATTAGCAACAAGAGCAATAACGGCAATTACGCCCTGCATTGTAGGGTCTGCATTTGCCGGCGGAACTGTGGGGTCCATATATCCGTCTGCATAAACGGATGTAAGAACCGAGAAACGGCTCTTATCTTGGAAAAGCGGAAATACCTGAGCAAACATACACCAGAGTGCAAGAGTGTTGGCTCTGTTTTGAATCCAACCGCCCTTGTTCCAAAATGCATTTGCAAATGTAGGAGCAAGAAGAAGTGCAAGACCGCAATACCAAGAGTGAGTAGGGAGATTGTTATAAGTATATTCGAAGTTCCAAAGGTCATAAGCCAAAATGTAGCACCACGTCATATCAGGCCAGAGCATATCCTGCTTATTCTTTGAGGAGTAAATACCCCACCAACCTGTCATACAGAAAATATTTATAATACCGGCGATACCGTTCACCCAGTTCCACCAGCCGCCATAAAGCCATACATTTTCAAAAGAAAGCCACCAGCCGCCTGAAATGCCGCCCTTAATTGCCGACTCAAAGTCAGAACCGACGGCGATAAGAATATTGACAGCGACGATTACAAACGGGAAGACCTTAAACCAATCTTTTTTGCCGACGCCCCATTTATACTTAAGCATCATAAAGCCGATACAACCTGCTGTTGCCGCATAAAGCTTTGCATAATGGAACCAGCTGTTCATATGAACATAGGTATCATTTTCAAGAGCCCAATCGGCTCCCTTAGCCGCACCTATATAAATTGCAATGAAATATACCGTCAGCGCTGCCGGCAAAACAAAGAAGCAAAGAATTCCGCCTGCTTTTGTTCGCCTTGCAATTTCATTCATAACGACGAGACCGACAAAGACCATTGCCCAGCCAAGAAGTTGCCAGCCTGCCGTGTCGCCGTAAATTTGGAATAACATTGTAATTCCCCCTCCTCTAAAAAAGTTAATTAATAATTATATTGTCAAGACAAATAACGCAATATGCTACCGTGCCTCAATTTCCTTTATCATAATCTCATTATCCAAGACGAGATAGGTTTTTCGCATTGGCAATAAGGGCAAATTATACCGCCATATTTACACTATCATTTTATATATTTGTTAATTATTTGTCAATATACAAATAAAGCTAAAATGTCATAATCGAAAATGATTATTATTTAGTTTATTTAAGGTTCTTTTAAACGCAAAAAGAGACGGCATTTCTGCCGTCTCCAAATGCTTTAATCAAAGTGTCAGATTAATCATTTCCACCGTAGCCAAAGTCAGTACCACCGGGACCGGATGTAGTAATAACATCAGCTGTCTGAGAAAATTCATTAACCTCTGACACCGGCTTTGTATAAAGCTCTTTCATTAGGTATGTCCTCCTTAATTTATCAAAGCTCGCCTCCACCCCTAAAGGCAGAGGTGAAAGCTTTGCTAAATTGTGTTAATTAAGCATTATAGTTGTAAAGTGATGGCTCTGAATAGTAAGTATGAACATTACCATCTGCGTCCTTAGTAACTACGAATGCTCTTGCGCCGGCAACGCCTGTCATTGCAGTAAGACCGTAGTTCAAACCAATCTGTGTAGCGTTGGTGTTGTTATAAATAACTTTAACCTTACCAGGATTTGTACCTGATGCAGTATTACCAACGTTTTCAAGTGCAAGGTCAGAAGCTGTTACATTCTTACCGTATACGAAGCCCTGGCTAACTACTGTCTCATTATCAGCAACAGTACGTGTTGCGACAAAGAGAACGTCACAATCTGTAGCTGAAGGACGAGTTGTTGAAACGATAGCAACCTGAGTCTTAGAAGTATCATCAGCCTTTGAAACTGCTGTGAGTTCGATATCCGAAGCACAGAAGAATGAGTATGATTCACCGTAACCAACTGTTGCGCCGTTTACTGTCCAAGATGTTGCGCCTGCCTTAGTAACTGTTACCTTAGCGTCATATGCAACATTTTCAGCCTTGTCATTGTAGTCATTGCCGTTAACTGTGATTGTTGCACCCGGAGCCTTAACTGTGTAAGTCTGAGTAGCATCCTTCTCATAGATAGCTCTGATGGTCTTACCTTCTGTAAGAGCGGCAATCTCATCGTTTGAAAGAGCCCAGCCCTTGAATGTATAACCAGGATAGATAGGAGCGGTTGAAGGAACCTTAATAGCTGAACCGTTTGCTACTTCCTGAGTTGATACAACGTTACCGTACATATCAATGAATACAACTACAAATGTTGATTCAGCTGTTTCTGTAAATACAGGAGTTACCTCTGTATCAGCAACTGCTGTGAATGAATATGTTTCGTTAGTTGAAACGAGCTTGTTAGCAACCTTCCAACCTACGAACTCTGCACCCTTATTAGCCTGAGCTGTAAGAGTTACAGTTGAGTTAGCAAGAACCTTAGTAGTCTTACCGTTTGTTGCGTCCTCGCTGTTAAGAGTAGTTGTACCGTAAGCAGTCTTAGTAACTGTGATATCATAACCCTTAAGCTGAGGAAGAACCTTAGTTTCGAGAACCTGACCGCAAATTGCACAGTTTGTAACTTCTGAACCCGGCTTATCAAGTGTAGGCTCTGTTACAACAGGTTTGCCCTTTGTGCAATCTTCTGTTACAACCTTAGCAACTTCGTCATAGTTAGCGTTTGATGTTACAGCAGAAACTGCCGGCCAGCTATAAGTTGTATGGCTATGTTGTTTATTGCCTGCCGGTGTAGCAGCTGTATCAGCAGTATTTGCCTTTGGAGCTACAGGAGTAGCGCCTTGAGCAAGCTTCTGAGTATCAACTACAGTGCCTGCAGCATTTGTAAATGTGATTGTGTAAACCTTAACAAGACCCTTAACTGCATCTTCAAGAGCAGTAGCAGCAGCTGTTACCTTTGCCTGATCTGTGTAAGCTTCAACAGTAGCCTTAGCATTAGCTTCAAGAGCAGCTGTTACCTTAGCATAAGAATCTGCTGTGTAATCGTCAGCCTTTACAGCCTCTGCCTTAGCAAGTGCAGCATAGTAAGCTGCGCCGTCAAGCTTAGCAAGGTCTCTTACATTTTCGTGACCGCATACTGAGCATGTAGCCTTTTCTGTACCTGCCTTAGCGATTGTAGAAGGAGTTACAGTTGCGTAATCACCGTAAGTACAATCCTTAGTATCGGCATTTGCCTTTTCAGCAAATGTGAATTCGCCTGTCTTTTCCCAAGTGTAAGATGTTACTGTATGAGTGCCATTCTTGTTATCAACTGTTGTAGCAGCTGTGTTAGCAGGAGCTGTAGGAGTAGCGCCCTTATCAACTGTTACTTGCTGAGTTGAACCGCCATTAAATGTGTAAGTATAAACATCTGATGTCGGAAGAGCCTGAAGACCCTTAACTGCATTTTCAAGAGCAGTAGCAGCAGCTGTTACCTGTGCCTGATCTGTGTAAGCCTCTACCTTAGCCTGAGCATAAGTTTCAAGAGCAGCTGTTACCTTAGCATAAGATTCAGCTGTGTACTTAGAACCGTCAACAGCCTTTGCAGCATTAAGTGCAGCATAGTAAGCTGTGCCGTCAAGCTTATCATTATTAGTCTGAGTATCCTCATGACCGCATACAGTACATGTTCCGGTAAGAACAGAACCTGAAACAATTGTAGCATCGCTTACTTTACTATAATTAATTTTACAAGGTGACTCGGTTGGAGCAGCAACCTCAGTGTAAGTAGCGTCTGCAGTAGCAGCCGATACTTCAGGCCATGAGTAAGTTGTTACTACGTGCTTATTGTCACTCTTATATTCTGTCTTTGCAGCAGTATTTGTTGAAGGAACTGTTGGAGTTTCGCCTTCTTTAACTGTCTGTGTATCAACAGTCTTGCCGTTGATGTCGTTAAACTTAATTTCATAAGTCGTTTCAGCAGGAGTGTCAACAAACTGGTTCTTTCCCATAAATGTCATTTTTGTTGAACCGGGCCACAAAGTTGAGCCATCATATTTCTTGGTTGATGGGTCATAGTAATTCTTTGCGTATGAAGTATACTGTTGAGGCTCATTACCGTCAGTTGTTTTAGCAATATAGAAACAGCTGTTTACATCTGTTGGGTTCTTAACATTAAATTCAATATTGCCATCTTTTACAATTTTGAATACATAAGTTGCAACGATGGCACAATCTGAATATGTGTAACCGGGTTCGCCTGTTGCCGGGTCATAGAAAACGCCCTCTTTTTGTGTTGAAGTTGTAGTAGTTGTCATCCTATTAGCCGGAGACAAAATAGCCTCAATACCTGTTGTATTACCGGCATCATCTTTAAGAACCTGAGAAGTGTTAACTTCAATATCAGGTAATTCACTAGCATGTAAGCCGTCCTTACTACAAGAAGAAAAGCTTCTTAAAAAGTCTGTACCGCCAATATACCAAGTAGGTTCATTAGGATCTGCTTTCATTTCGCTTTCAGTACCTAATACATAAACGTTTTTTCTACCCGATCTATAAGAATATACACCCGCAAGTTCAATAGCATCGTTAAACTCTAATGTTGCATCGAAATTACCAATGTCTTTAATATTTTCACAAATAACAGACATTGTGAAATAATCGCCAACACCGAACTGACGGTCTTCGGCAAGTGTGCTGTATCCGCTGACATCTGGTGTTGCTGCTTTATAAGTGTTTGCCTTGTCTTTATCAATATAAAGAGTACCGGATGCAACACCGTTAGTCACTTTATACTTATAATCAACAGGAACACCTCTGAGCGATGAATAAGAAAAATCAGGTTCACTAGTGCCATTTATCGTCGAATAATCATTATAATCCTCAGCGCTGCTGTCAAAGAATGTACCAAACTGAAGCTTAACATTAGGTGTATAGTCACCGGGCGCAGCTAAAGCAGTAAACGGAACTGACATAATGACCATAAGAACTGACAAAATGACAGCGATTGCCTTTTTGAAAGTTTTATTCATTTTCGTTCTTTCCCCCTATTATTTTAAAGTTACACTGTTGTAATTTACAGCCTTATTGTAAAAAGCAATAAATGACATATAATCTGTACTGTTCACTTTGTTATCGCCGTTAAAATCACAATACAAATTATAATCGCCTGTGTATGCGCTTATAAATGTCATATAATCTGTACTATTTATAAGTCCATCTTTATTGTAGTCACAAATAACAATGCCAACAGAGCCGACATCTTTAGACTCAGAAACTACTAATGTAACTTTTCTGTCAATCGTGGTTTTGCCACTAATCAACATTGTATACTCGCCTGCCGGAACGCCGGAGAGAGTATATTTGCCATTTGAATCTGTAGTTGCAGTGGCAATGGCAGAACCATCTGCTGACTCAACAGTAAGATTAATATTTGCAATACCGGCAGATACTTCAGTACCCGTCAAATCTGTTGCAATCTTAACCTGACCTGTAATATCATAACCGGACGCCTTTGGCGAAACGTCACAGGTCATTAAATATAGAGAACCTGGATAATCTGCAGATTCGGTAACAAGAGCATACTCATCGTCAAATCCGTCATTATAATTAGCCAAAACGAAGGTCTTATTTGGGTCTGTTGAAACCGATATAACATTAGCGGCGTCACAATCTTTTGCAAATGTAACCGAGAAGGTTGCAAGCAACGTGCCGTCCTTTGTTACAGGTGAACAAGTGTCAGCATCTGAAACAAAGCCAAATACCAAATTAGAATCATTCGTTACGGTTCCCATCGAAGATACGCCGGTAACCTTATCAGAAAGAAGAGCCTTAGGCTCACTCTGAACCGATACATCCGAAGAATAGGTTGATGTAACCTGCACAACCGATAACTCGGTAACGCCCTCTAAATAAAAGCTGACGTCATATGTACCGGCAGGTAACTTATCACCGTCGTATTGTTTGCCGTTAGAATCCGTGTATGTGCAATAAACGTTCGGGCTCTCCGTTCCGAGCGCAGCAGCATACGAAGTACGAGGAAGGCACACAACAAGCGCAACAAAAAACAAAAACGCAAGTGTACCGAAAATAACACCTACTCGTTTTTTTGCAATTGCATTCATTGGTGTTACCTCCTTGTTAAAAAAAATTTGCTTAATTCGGGGAGAAGCAGAATCGCCGTGAAGGGCAAAGACAAAATCGGTCAGAAAACATAAAAATATGAAACCAAGCAACTTTGGCAAAAGCCAAACACCGTGAAACATTAAATATTTACTAAACGAAACTGCCCATAACCTCCCCGCCCAAAGCGGGCATAGTATATAAACGGCGAAAGCCGAATATATCAAGACAAAGCAAAGCCATAGCTCTGCTTAAAATAAATGATAACACAAGTTATCGTAATTTTCAAGTAAAACTTCTTAGGGACTTTCGCCCCTAAGAAGTATAGAAATTAATTAGCCAAGAGCAAGCGGTGCGTAATCAACTGTGTTTTTATAGAATGAAACAAATGTCATATAGTCAACACTGTTTACAAAATTATCTCCATTGAAATCACAGTAAAGATTGTATTCACCTGTATATGCGGAAACGAATGTCATAAAGTCAGTGCTATTAATCAACTTATCGCCATTATAATCACAAATAGCAACAGGAATCTTAACGCCGCTGATGTCGCTATTACCGCTTAGAGTAACAGTTCTGTCAACGGTAACCTTATCTCTGTGAATTGTCAACTCAGTTGTGCCAACCGGAACATTTACAGTAAATGTTCCGTTAGAACCTGATGTTCCAACAACTTTACCATCAGCCAGAATGTCTATTCCGCTAACGCCTGCAGATGACTGAGTACCGTCAAGACTTGTAGCGATATTGATTGTACCGCTTACAGTAATCGTCTTAGGTCCTACTGACTCAACCGAAGGAACGATTGTTGTATTGCCTGTAACAGTAAGCTTATACGGGAATGCTGTTGCTGTATCGTCAAATACAAGTTTATCGCCGTTAACAGTAATTTCAGGATTAAGAACATATCCATCCTCTGCTGTTACATTGATTTCAACAACCTGACCCTTTTCTACAGCTACAGGACCTGAGTAAGCAACGCCGTCAATTGTTACTGTAGCGCCTGCAACAGGAGTTACAGTAAGCTCACAGCTCTCGAATTCAGTAAGACCGATTTCAGCTGCCTGAAGTTCAGTGTCAACATTGTAAATCTTAGAAAGCTGAGCGTCATAGTTATCACTGTCATTGATGTTAAATGTGTTAGAATTCTTATACTTATAAGAACCGTTACCATAGTTAGCAAGGTCAACTGCGGCAGCAAGAGCTCTCACGTATCTGTTCCAAGATGCTGATGAGTACTTTGTTGCGCCTTCATTAACAAGCTTGCCTGTTGAATCAAATGCACCAAAGCGTGGCTCAGCTGCTACGCCATTCTTAGATACGGTTGCTTCAGTAGCTACTGTACCGTCATCATTGTATGTAGCAGGTGTTGCCTTGAGCATTGTGTAAGCATTATTCGATGCGCACTTAATTTCACTTTCAAGCTGCTTGCCCTGGTAACCACGTTCAATAACTGCAGCAGCGAATATGTTAAAGAGTTTAACGTATTCTTTTGCCTGAACAGAAGATACTTCAGAAGCTGTGGTATAAGTAAACTTAGTACCTGCATTCTTGAGTTCCTTCATAAGCTTAGCTGCGTCAACATAAGACATACCGTTTCTTTCAACAGTCTTGCCTGTTGTTGCGTCAACGTAATCAACGTCAACTGTATACTGCTGTTCAGCCTTCTTTGCATATTCTACCATCTTATTATACGTAAGAATATCAAAGTTAATTTCTTCAAGACCATCTCTAAGCTCAGAAATATCATCGTAGAGTGTTGATGATGAGCTGATAAGGTGAGACTTAACTACGCTGAGAACATATTCAAGTCTGTCATTAGCCTGAGTAGCAATACCACGATTATCTACTGAATCAATCTCGCCTGAGTTAGGAATAAGCTGATACTCAGCAGATGGGAACTTACATGCCCAATTATCGCCTGAGTTGCACTTTTTACCATCAGCATTTCTGTATACATATTGAACCTGATTATAAAGAGGCTCGTTGTCTTTGTTTGTATCCTGAGTAGATGTCGGTCTCTGCCATGGGCCGCCTGGATATGTATCAAGATCCCATGTTGTAGCATACTTAACTGAGTTAGCAAGGTAATAGTTACCGTCCTGACCGAGTGTTACAGAAGCCAATGCAGCATCCTTGCCATTCTTAACATCTGATGATGTAAGTGGCTTTGGTGAGTAAATAGGCATTGTGCAATTCTCATCTAAATAGTAAATTCCCTTTACACCACCGCTGGTTTGACCTGTTGTATTGTCTATTGTGCCGCCGACATAAGCAGTTGATTTAACCGAATCAGGGATTGTGTAGCTTACCTGAGTACCCTTTTCAGTAAATGTTACTGTCTCGTTAGAGGTTGAGTAAGGAACGTATGCACGATCGCCTGTTGCGGAAGTTGTAACTGAAGTTGTAACTGCATACTCTGTTTTATCTGACTGAGTAAGAGCTGATTCAGCAGTGTAAGGAGCTGACTGAACGCTAAGTACATTCATAAGAGCATCCTTAGCCAAATCATAAACTGAACCGATAGAAGCATCCTCTCTGAAGTCGGATGTTTTATAGTTAGCCATGATATTGGCAAGTTCCTTATAGTTTTTATCAAGTGAGCCGGCTGAACCGCTTTCACCGATAACAAGCTGGAAGCTGCCTGTCTTGTAAGAACCTGAATTATAGAAGTTAACGTTAACATCATAAGTACCGGTCTTAACAGTAGCATCACCGTCGAAACCAAACGGTCTGTAATTATTAACAGTATTTGCTTTAAATGTTTGCTTTGAGGTATTTATATAGATAGCATCAATACCGGTACCGAGTGTAACCATATTAAAGATGTTATCATAATTAAATTTACCACCGTTGGTCTTAAGATACATTGTATCATAAATACCGTTTTCATTGATATGGTAACCGGCAATAATCTTAGCATCAAGTGCTTCCTGAAGAGTGAATGCAACGTGAGTTCTTGTTTCAATCTCCTTGCCCTCATTTTGCTTTGAAATGTCACCGATTTCCTCGGAAGTATAACCTCTGTAGAAGTCAACAGCACCAAGGCCGCTACCTGTAGAAGCGTTTGTATAGTTACGCTGCCATTCGCCGAACTCGCCTGAACCTGCAGATGTTTCTACACGATAGTCATACATACCAATCTTAAGAAGATCACCTGTTGACTTATCCCAACGAGCAATAGCGTTAGTTTCACCGATATTTACTGTTGTTAAATTAGAATCATCGAATGCCTTAGCTGCAGTAGTAAGGTTATTTGATTGATAGCCGGATTTTCTGTCAAAGAAGAATACACCGTCTACGCTCTTTTCCTTACTGCCGCCCTTCATATAGAATGAATACTGAGCGATTTCGTTAAGCTTGTTAGAAGCGATAACCATCTTATCAGGATAGTTTGCAGAGATTTGACCGCCGATACCTTTAAGAGAATGAACGATTACACCGTTTTCTTCTCTGTCAGTGCCATCTGCCTGCTGGAATGCAGTGTTGAAGTTATAATCAGCATCATAAAGAGCATTCCTGAAGCTTACTTCACTTGTAAGAAGCTTATAAGCCGTTACAGTATTGCCTTCATAAAGCTTATTGCCCTGATCATCAACGATATCATAATTTACAACAACACGGCATGTATTTGTTGTATCAGAACCGGAAACGTCAAATGGAACTGAAATATTAATTTCAGCACTCTTACCCGGATCAATAGGAGTTGTAGGGAAATCTATTGAGTCATCAGGAAGTTCTTCGTTGTAAACATCATATTGAAGAACACTTGTAATCTGTACATAATAACGAGAAAGCTGGGTAGCCTTGCCGTTTTCGATGTACGATGCATTGATACCTACCGAGTTGTTTGTAACAGTAAGTACATCATCATAAGGTTGACCTGAAACACAGCCTGTTACTGTGTTAGAGCCGAATGAAGCAGTAGCCATCTTGAGCTGATGCTGACCAAGTGTAGTCAATGCATTAGGAAGGAAGCTGTTAACTGCCTGTACTGCGAAACAGATACCTCTGATAATAGAATCAGAGTAGGTCTTAGGACCGTTTGTACCGTATCCGCCGAACTCTACAAAGTTACAGATAAGCTTTTGGAATGCACCCAAGTCCTTACCGCTTGTACCTGCGAGTACCTTAACCTGGAAGAAATCATCAAACGGATGAGCACTTTTAGCATCAGGAACGATTGTCTTAAAGCTCTGTCCGCTGTAACGTGCACCAAACAATCCGTTAATGAGATCCTTAAGTACATCATAAATTGTTACGACGATAGAAGTCTTTTGGATAGGCTCTGCGGAAACGATTGTAAGTAACTGGTTAAGGAAGTTAGATACACCGCAAAGACCCTTTGAATTTTCAGTGCCAATATCAAGGAATGAAAGAACAATGTTGTTCCAAATAAGTTCCTCTGAATTGAAATTAGCATAACCTGTACCCTGAAGTGTACCGAGAACAGGCATAAGCTTATTAGCTATTGCATTAATGTTTTCCCAAAGAGTATTCTTAGTTGTGATAAGGCTGTTGCCGTTTGCATCACAGACACCGAGGAGAGCACCTACGCCCATAGCTCTTTCGCCCTTGTTTACAGCCTTCTCCATTGCGTGGTCGCCGCCATAGTAGCAAACTACAGAATTAAGAAGGTCAAAGAGTGTTGTTTTAGAATCAACAGCTGCTGTCTCTGTCTTCCAAGTATTGCCGTTTTCGTCCTCAAGAGGAACGTAAGCCTCAATTACATAAGCAACTGCGTCACGAGCCATTGGAAGAATTGTGCGTTCAAGTGTTGCATGGATTGTTCCATCGGCGTCAGTCGTAACAAGCTTTGAATAATCCTTGTTAGGCATTGAGTATGATAAATACTCCTTAAGGCATACATAAGCTACTGCTTCTGCGTCCTTACATCCGTCCCAATCAGAAGGATGGATAATTTTCTCAAGCTTGCCTGAGCCAAGATTTACCTGACCGATGCAAGCAACGAGCATAGGAACCATTGCTTCTTCAAGATTCTTTTCTGTAAGAGCAACGCCTGGGTGCTTATCATGGAATGCTTTAAGAATGTTAGCATCTGTAGCATCTGCTGTGTACTGAACCATCTTGCAAGCGTTACCAACGAGTGTTGAAACGATTGATTTAATTGCTGCTGCATCAATAGTTTCAAAATTACCGGTTGTTGCCATTACAGGACGTGTACCGATAACGTTCTCGCTCTCTGGGAACAAATCTTTAACTGCTGCAACAAGTGCGTCATTAAAGCCTGCTACCATTGAACTGTAATTTTTATAACTTTCGCTGAAGAACTTATCAAGGTTTGGAGTACCTGTTTGCGCAAAGTAAAGATTGATAGGACCTGTTTTTACACCAAAGCCGTAATCAGCAAGTGGGCTGTATCTTAACTTAGCGAAAAGTCTTGTTGCGTCGATATCTTTCCAAGAACCTGTTGAGTTCTCGGCAGCTGTACGGTCATAAGTTACATTCTTTTCAACATAAGCAAGGAAATCCTTTGCAGAATCAAACTTATAATCCTTATATACTGCATTTGCCCATTTATCGAGCTTAGCATCTGTATAGTTTGCAGCAACATTATCATGATTCCACTCGCCCTTCTGGTCGAAGAAATAATAATAGTTGTTATCAAAGTTAGCACCGTGACCCTTATCAAATCCGTCATTTACGTGAAGGAGTTTGATTGTACCCTTGAGAACTGTATCCCAAGCAAGGTCAAGAGCCCTGTAACCAAAATCAAAAAGATTATCGTTTGCATTAAGAGTTACTTTAGTTGTCGATTCTGTTGCATAACCATTCTTGTCAGGAGCACCGTAAGCAAAGAGAAGAACGTTGAGAGGATTACCCTCATCATCTTTAAATTCATCTGAATATATAAGGTTAGGGTCATAACCAAGCTTTGCAGCTGCAGTAGCATAGTCAGAACCGCTTGCCTTCATTTCAGCTTTAATCTTCAGATAACGTGTAGCCGATGTATCCTGAATTGCCGTTTGCGAATCGGCATCTGTATACTCTTGATTATATGTAACAAGTACACTGATTTTATCAAGAAGCTCTGTTGTGAGTTTATCAAGAAGCTGATCGTCATAAACCCATGTTGCAGTACCGTTCTTGAAATTATTAATTTCCTCTTCCGTATACCAATTAGTATATTGGAAAATAAGGTTTTGAGCAACATTATATACTAAGTTTGATTTATACTTTGTATCTGTAAAGCCCAAAAGATTACCTATGATTTTATATACGTCAAGGTTTGCAACGCTACCGAGAGTACCAAGGGTAAAGTTACCTCTAAGCAACTGACCCAAAATATCAGCGCCGTTATAATCGCAAGAAAGGTTTTGGAAAATACCAATTACACTTCTTAAAATATCGGTTGAAGATGCAGTTTCTCTTGTAATATTCC
Source organism: Eubacterium sp. (assembly GCA_052272245.1). Lineage (GTDB taxonomy): Bacteria > Bacillota > Clostridia > Oscillospirales > Acutalibacteraceae > Eubacterium_R. The sequence continues at coordinate 14,751 of DAVZKM010000004.1, read as the reverse complement.
AATCCTTAGTAGCAACAGCCTTAAAGTTAATGTTGCCGGCATCACCGAGTAAGTTACCATATGAGTCAAGAAGATCAGCGACGCCCCTAAGTGTATAGAAAATCTCATCAACACTGTGAGTACGTACCGGAATGTCCTTTTTAATAAGACCAAAAGCATTAAGCTTAAGGGTACGGCTGTTGCTTTCCCATGTGATATACTGGGTAATACTTGAAGGAAGGTTTTCAAGAAGCTTATCAATCTGCGGACCGTATTCGGCAAGCATCAAATCAGCATAGTCAAGTAAAGCTGTAGCTACCTGTTCATCGGAAAGAATAGCCCACGCCAAATCGTTATATTCGATTGAGTCGTCGGCATATGTCTTTTCACTGCTCATAGTATCAGCATAAGCAGTTAAAGCACCGGTAAAGCAGGAAGCTGCCATAAGCACTGCCATAAATAATGCCAGAAGCTTATGTGAAAACTTTTTTGCCTTCGTTTTCATTTTTTACCTCCGTAAAATTTAAAATTAATTGGTTAATAAAGTGTTAACATATTGCGTGGGGAGCCTGTCACAATCTCTGACCATCAGGCAATCTGAATTAGACTGAAGGTCGGCAAAGCCAAACCGTTGCACCAAAAACTGCGCAATATGTGCTTTAAACACATTATAATTATTACATAAGGCAACAAAAAAGTCAATAAAGACAAACAACAAATGATTTTTTTGTAACATTGTCCAAAAAAGCAAACTTATTTTTGACACCTTGCACAAATTGTTAACTAAAATTTTACAATTTGTTTATAATTCAGTGCCAAAAAGTCGTAATTTTTCATAAGTAAAGTTATAATGCTTTACATAAAATTTACATTTGTAAAGTTATTTGCCTTTACACAGCGAACAGAATTTTACTCGACTTTATATGGATTATATAACGTTTTACAGTCGTTTTTCTGTCGAATTGTGCTTTTTAGACCTTTTTTGTTGAATTGTCTATTTTGCAACCATCTATCGTCAAAAATCAAGACTAAAATATGTGAAAATTCACAATAAATTCAAAATATGTTATAAAATTATTGACTTATAAGATTTTATTTGTTATAAATATATTGTATTTGTTAATACGCGTGTGGATATCCTGCGCCTAAAAAGCAGTTTTTTGTGTAGAAACTGTGAACAAATACTGCTCGGCGCATTATCCAAAATGCGTTACCATACGACAAGTTCGTAAATCATATGTAAAGGAGAGAGAGATTTATATGAGAACGAGCAAAAAGATACTCAGCTTTTTCTTAGCTGTAGTAATGGTCGTGACCACATGCTCGGTTGGATTTACTGCGTTCGCCAAGAGTAATGACAACCCGCTATGGAAAACGACAAGTGTTGACGCCGATTCGGCATTCGACACACTTAACAAATTGGCAGACCAACTGCCGTCCCTTCTCATGGGCATTGAGGCAATAAGCAAGCCTGTTTATGAAAAGGGCGCTAAAAAGTTAGGTAAGACCGCAGCGGAGCTTACTAACAAAGAAAAAGAGCAAATCGTAAGTGAAACAACACTTCAGGATTTACTCGGCATATTGCAGCCGACTGTTATCGGCGCTCTTGCAAAGACAAGCCAGTCAGACTATGTAACAGGTTATATTCAAACGGGTATGGGTAATCCCGACGATTATAACTACTTAAGCGGTTCAACGGGCGCAATTGATTATTTTTCACTTACCGCTCTTTGCTTAAAGTACAAAGACAACAAAGACTTATCTAAGGACACAAGAGATCAGCTTGACGAATGGTTATACGGTAAAGAAAGCGAACGTACCGTTTCAGGCTACAATGCCGCAGGTCAAACTGTTAAGTTCTCAACAAGCAGCCTTTGGTATTTAACTGACCTTTATGCTCAAAAGATAAAGCAAGGCACAGACAGTGATAAGATAGAAGCAATTGCTAAACGTTATACCGAAGCTGTAAAAAGCGGTGCTGTTGAAACAGTTAGGCTTCAAGGCGAACCTATCGGCGACACTTATGATACTGCTTCGCTTTACCAGTTGAAGAACTTTGATTTTAAGCTCACAGCTGATGAGCAGGCCGTTGTAAACAACTATATGGGCATGCTTAACATTAAGTATGCAACATACGGTATCAACGTTAAGCTTAACGATTTGGCTGACGTTATTTACTACGACTTCGGCGTCGGTCAGAAATTCATCTCAGCAAGCGAATTTATCAGATTGATAAGCGACGGCGGTGCAGCATTTAACCAAACAGTTAACAGCACATCGCTTTATCAGGTTCCTATGACATTTAAGGGCTTCACAGTAAGCGACACCGAAAACAATGTTTATGAAACTGTTAAGGAAATCGCAAGAAAAGCTGTTGCCGCTGAATTAGGTGTTGCTGAAGATGCTTCTTTCGAGACTCTTGCACAAAAAGAGGGTATGACAACAGATTACCAAATTAAGTCATATATCGAATATGTAGTAGGCAACACTATTAAGACCGATTTGTGCGAAAAAGCGCTTATGAACGGTAATGTCAACACAACCACTTCTCCGTATTACACTGATATTCTTAAGGGTATGGTTGTACGTTTCGGTAATAACGGAAACGGCGTTGACCTCAACAAGCTTAATTCCGAAATCAATGCTAAGCTTCCAAAAGGATATGATCCAAATTGGAAAGATGGTGACAGTTTCTTCATCAGCGATGATGAACTTACTCAGTTGCGTGCATTCTTCTCCAGCGTCGGCAGTACAAACAGCATTGTAACAAGCTACTTTAAGGATGGCGAAGTTACCTTTACCGGTAATAAATATGACGACGGAAAGAAAAAGACAATAATTGTTCCTGCTTCACTTAAAGGCAGTTACACTTCAGAATTCTGGTCTCTTATCGCAGATAACCAAAAAAACAGCTCAGCAAATTACAGTGATTTGTTGAATTCATTTGCAGGCAACCATGCCAGAAACCGTACACATATTGACAAAAATAATTACTTGCCTGTTAATTCACTTGTTGATGCTTCACGTTCAGATCCAGGTGTCGGCATTAACGCACTTAAATCTGACTCTGTAACTAATTCAAATAATTACGACAAGTCAAAAATCAACAAATGGGTTACTGCTTCTTACGACTACGTTGTTACAAAGATTGCATCTGAATACCTCGGCGTTAAAACAGAAGACCTTGGCACTAATAACACTACTTATGAATATAGCGATAAGTATAAGTTCAAATTCCTTCTTGACGTTCAAATCGTACTTGATGATATTGTAAATAAAAAAACTTCTCAAACTTCGGGTATCGTTCTTACCGACGCTCAAAAGGAAATTCTCAACGGTAAAAATGTTGACCTTACAGGTTCGGCAGGTACCGAGATTACAAACCTTATTCTCAACAACACAATCGGCGATATTGTTGACCCTAATACAGAAATCGGCGGCGTTGTAGACAGCGTTCTTAAGTCACTTCTTAAGACAAACGTAAATCTTCAGGACGCTCTTACAGATGTTTGGAAGAATCTTGTTAACGACCCGATTAAGACAGTCGTAAACCTTCTTCCTTTACTTACAGTAGTAATCAACGAGCTTCTTGAGCCTATTCTTTTCTCTGAAATCGGCAATTCGCAAAGAAATAACCAAGAAGGCTTCCTCTATGCTGTTGTCGGTGATGGCTTGCTTGAAAAAATGAATGCATCATCAGGCTCATATATCGGCATCGGTCAACTTGCTTGGGACCTTAACGAAATGCTTCCTCAGCTTATGCATTGGCTCCAGAGAGACGGCAAGTTTGAGGAATTCGGCGGTACTTATTGGAACGGCGGCAATGAAAAGACAGGTTATCTTTCTGATTTCTCATCTAATTATGCAACACCTACCGACTTCTCAGCCGGTGACATTATTGCAACTCCTAACTATGTACTTAAGTATGACAAGGTTGTAGATAACTTCGGCAATGCAATCACATATACAAAGAACAGCGACGATTCTTATACCTATTCTTATAATGGCGTAAGCGGTTCTCTTGCAGATGTACTTGCTAACGTTTCAAGCACTACTAAGTTTAACGTTAAATACACATACGAAGCAGGCGTACCTAAGATTACAGGTATTTACATTGCCGATAAGGCTCTCAAGTATGCTAAGCTCAGCGACCTTGAGGGTATCCTTAAGAAAGCAATCACAGCTTCGAACGGACAGGTTGGCGCCGGTCTTTCTGAATTGGTAACAGAAATTGCAGGCCTCTTCACTACTGCAGTTGACACATATGTTAGCACTCCTAAGTACAGAGACCAGGTTAAGGGCTATGATGAAGGAGGAAAAGTCATCAACTCAGGCCTTAACAACATTATGGTTGCGCTTCCTCAGCTCTTTGACATTATGGAAAACCTTGCAGCTGACAAATACGGTGTAAGCAAGGACGCATGGACATATTGCTACAAGGGCAAGATTGTTACGGATTCAAACGGTGCAGTAAGCAACTCTAAGATGACAGAGTTCAAGGATTTCGCCGCTAATCCAAATCCGACAAAGATTTTTGACAGCTTTGTAGGTGTATTCGTTGAGGATTGGCTTGACGCTATTCTCGGTCTTGTAAACAATGTAATCAGCTCTAAGGGCAGTGAATTTGAAAAGAATCTTCCTATTATCACGGGTCTTCTCAATTCAGTAGGCGGTTTCAGCGAAACAAGTGCTCTTACAGACCTTTTCAACAGCATCTTCCAGATTACACGTGACAGCAAGTACAGCTTCACATTTGAAAAGCAGTCAAGCGGATTTGTAGGTCTTGACAGAGACAATGCTTACTTCCTTATTACTAATGTAAGCAAGCTTGTTGACGTTGTTAAGGCACTTATCAATTCGTTCAAGTCAAATAACTCAGGCAACAAAAATAACAACAATAACAACAATAATTCTTCATCACCTGCCACTACACAGGCAGTTGCAACCTCTAACTCTTCAGTTGATATTTCAGCGCATAAGAGCAGCGATATGAAGAACGTTGATGACACAATAGCTAAGCTTGATAAAACATTGTCATCTCTCCTTACGGATTCAAGCATAAACGGCTATTCAATCAACAAGACAAGTAATATTATTGTCGGCGTAATTTCATTACTTTCAAATTACATTGGTGCAAATGCATCAAACGCAACAATTGATTTACTTAATACCTATTTATATTATCTTAATGGCGAGGATGCACGTACACCTAATTCAAATGGTAACGTAAATCCTAAGGATATCTACACAAACGAAGGTCTTACAACAGTAGTAGTAAGAACCTATGCTCTCGTCGAAACACTTGTTGCAGGACTTACAGACAAGTATGCATACTCTTATACATATAATAATGGTAATGCCGACGTAACAGCAAAATACAATCTTATCAGTGAAGCAGTCAACGGACTTATTTCTCCTGACTCATTATCTGTAAGAATTAAGGACACAGGCATTAAGGACGCAAGCAAGAAGCTTTCTAAGCTTGACAGTTGGAGTGACGCAGTTAATGACAACGGCACTCTTAACGTAAGCATTAATTGGGGCATCACAGCAGGCAACAGAGATGAATTTATGACAGGTCTTTCAACCTCGCTCAGACTTCTCACCTCTATCCTCGGCGTAGTTCTTATTGATACAGGCATTTATGAAAATGCTCTCTACCCTGTTCTTAATACAATAGCAGCAAAGACAGGCATCACAGTTGATACTCCGGAAAAATTTGCTGATAAGAGCAACGAATACCGTGACGAAGTATTCACAGGTATCGTTAATCCACTCGTTTCACTTCTTGACAAGTTCCTTGAAAAGCCTGTAACAACATTGCTCAATCTTGTGTCGGCTATCGGCGTTGTATTAGACGATACAACAACTCCTACACTTGCTTCTGTTGTTTCAAGTGCAGTTAAGGCTATTGCAAACGAACTCAACGGTGCAGCCAACATTCTTAAAATTAAGAGTGATAAGCTTGGTGCCGCATCACCGTCACTTGCAGCGCTGCTTGAGGGTATTGTTTCTAAGACGTTCGGTGATTTAATCACAGTTAACGACAAGCAAGAGCTTGGACTTAAAGTTAAGGGCTATGCTCTTTCAGGTAACAACATTGTTCCTATTATTAATACCCTTCTTGCAAAGACAGGTATTAAACTTAACAACATTAATTGGAACAAGCTTGGCAAGACAACAACTCCTGCTCAAACGCTTGTATACGTACTCGATTATGTTGTTGAATTTGTAAAGACAAATAACAACCTTTCCACAATCATCGGTTTGATTATGGGCAACAATAAGGTAAGCTCAGGTGTTAAGAAACTCATCAAGTATATCGAAACAGGTAAACTTGACGGTATGGGACTTCTTAAGATTGTAGGCAAGCTTCTCGACTTCACACAGTCACCTACAGAAGTTTATTGGGCTTACAGCAAGTACAAGGGAACTTCATTAAAGTTCAAGTACCCTGACGGTATTTCTTCTTACGATGCTAACTCAGCTATCACCCAACTTGACAGTGCAGTTGACGCAGTTATGGCTCTTCTCACTAACTTTGGCGTAGTTGACGCATCAAATCTTAAGGGTGTTGTAAGCGGCTTGGTATTTACAAACGCTAACCTCACCTCACTTGCTAAGGCACTTTACGGTGCACTTGACACAAAGACTATTTCACCTTATCTCAATATGGCAGGCATTACTGTTTCACCTAAGGGTGTTGCAGGCTTACTTATGGATAAGAGCTACGGTAGAACTTATTCTTCAGCAGCTAAAACCCTCAATAAGGTTAAGAGCTGGAAGAAAGTTAAAACAATCAACTGGGGCTTCAAGGATGGCTCCGCAAAGGCTGAGCAGGGCTTCGTAAATGCACTCGTTGCAATTCTTCGTCCTCTCAACAGTGTTCTTAACGTATTCCTTAATGAAGGAAAGATTGACCTTAGCAATATTACAATTGCAAAGGCTTCAACATCTCTTGATATTAAGGGAAGCGACGGTAAGGTAGCAAGCAAGATTGCTCTTACCTATGAGCTTAAGAACGGTGTTCTTACTCTTACAGCTAAGGATTCAATGAATGCCGACTCTAAGCTTTCAACAATTAAGCTTGACCTTAATGCACTCAATGTCGGCGTAAACGGCATTAACGGCTACGAAGGTGCAATCGTTCCTCTTCTTGATGTTCTTCAGGTAAGCAACAGCAAGATTAAGACATTTGCACAGTATCAAAAGGATTGCAAGAAGGCTAAGGATAACGTACTTCTTGATGTTCTTAATCCTCTTATGAGCTTTGTTGACCAAGTTCTCGACAAGCCATTTGAAACAATTACATCAGTTCTTCCTAACCTTGCATACTTCATTGATAACAACGGTATCGGCCAGCTTCTTGATAATCTCCTTGCTCCGATTACAAACATTGTTAAAACTGCTAAATCAGCAGGTTTAGATGTTGATAAGATTATTTCAGCGGTACTTGGCAAGGACCTCGGCAAGTATGTAACAAGCTTGCTTAAAGTCAAGGGCGTTAAACTTAACATTAAGCTTGCAGACCTCAAGTCTTGCAACATTCAGGATATCGTTGTTCCGCTTATTAACAGCTTACTTAAGAAAACCGGCATCAAGCTTCCTGATTTCAAGTGGTCAACAATCGCTGCTCACGGCAAGGTTGTAACCTCTAAGTCGCAGGCTAAGAATGCTGAAGGCAAGTTCACAAATAAGGAAATCGTTGCTGACAAGGGCGAGGTTCTCGTTGCAGTTCTCCGCTATGTGGCAGACACTCTTATTAAGAACGCTAAATCAATCAAATCACTTGTTTCTTCAATTGACGCTATTAAGAAGAACAGTATGCTCAAGTCAATCATCTCAAGTGTATTCACTACAATCAGCCTTGCTGAAAAAGATGATATCGTTCGTGCAGTATTCTACTTCTTAACAGGCGAACCTACTAATGCATTCTGGGATTACACCGCATATAAGACAGGTTCCTTCGACTTCTCATATCCTGACGGCGTAGACGTTGACTTCCTTAAGAATCTTCCTCCTATGCTTGACGGTCTTGTTGGTAGTTTAATCGACGGCGGTCTTAACAGCTTAATCGGCGGCTTCCTCTTCAAGGATGACATTATTAACTCACTTCTCACCGGTCTTTACGGTGCAGTTGAAAAGGTTAAGGTTGGCGACGGCTCACTCGTTTCCCTCCTTGCACAAACAGGTATCGACTTCTCAACAAGCAATGTTGCTAAGCTCCTTACAAACGAAGCTTACGGCAAAACTTATGCAGCTAATGCAAGCGTAATCGCTAAGGCAGGTTCTTGGTCAAAGGTTAATACATCAGCTCTTAAGTGGGGCGTAAAGGACAGAGATACATTCTTCCATGCACTCGTTGCAGTTCTTCGTCCTGTATTCGGCGTACTTGATGTACTTCTTAATGACGCATACCTCGGTCTTTTCGATATCGTAAGAATCCCTGGTTCTAACGGTTATACATCATCAATCGTTCCTCTTATGGAAGCATTCTCAATGTATAACATTAAGACTCAATATCAGTACAGAGAAGATATGAAGAAAGCTTATGATAATGTTCTTCTTGACATTATCAATCCTATCTGGGATAAGGTTGAGGATATTCTCAATGCTCCTCTCGAAACATTATTTGAAATGCTTCCAAACCTTGCACTCTTCATCGGTAATGACGGACTTTGCCAGATTCTTGACAATCTCCTCACTCCTATCTCTGCACTTATAGACGCTGTCAAGCCTGTAGTTGACCTCAACACTCTCTTACCTGCCCTTCTTAAGGCACTTAAGGTTGACCTTAACTCTCTCCTTGGCAAGATTGGCGTATCAAACTTCAAGCTTGATATCTATGATATTAACGCAACACTTAAGCCACTCCTCGGCGCTGACGCTATCATTCCTCTTGTTAATAACATTCTTGGAATGATTAAGATTAAGGGCACACCGCTTGGAATTAAGCTTAACGACGTTAATTGGTTACAGCTTGCAAGCCACGGTAAGGTAATTACCGACGCATCACAGGCTGCTACCTACGGCACAAGAATTTACGTTGAGGGTAACTCTTCAGAAACACTCATCGCAGTTCTCAGCTACTTAATCGAAACTGTAAACGCAGGCGACAACTTCAAGAAAATCAGTTCACTTGTAACCGGTCTTGTTGGCGGCAACGAAACAGTTTCAGGTGTTGTAGACCAGGTACTTCCTGTTCTTAAGGGTGACACCGATACGGTTATTGCTTCACTTGTTGATTTACTTCAGACAATGGCATAAACCCAAAACTGCAAACCGAATAAAAAACAAAACGGGCAACTCTTCGGAGTTGTCCGTTTTTGCTTTATCTAAAATATCCTTTTTCCCGTTTTTATAATAAAATTCTTGTATTACACTATAAAATAAGATATAATAAGTGTGAATTATATCTTTTACTTGGTGGTGATGTTATGTTTCTCGGCAAAACAGCCCAAGGAAGAGTTGTTAAAACTATTAATTCTGTCGATGAGAACGGTTATGTATATCCTTTAAACTTAGTTCAAATCAAGGGACACAAAAACCGTTACGCTTTTGTTATGGGAGTGACTCACACGGTTTGCAATTTCGACGGAAGAATTATAGCGGCACTCGTTCCTAAAGACCCGGAGAACACGGATTTAAAAACTATTTGGATTATGGCGTCAAGAAGTTCACGCTACATTAATCAAGACATTTATCAATACATTGATGTAAAAAACGATTTTCCCGAATATGAACTTGTCTGCTACTACGAATCAAGCGCAGGCGCAGTAGTATACAGAAGTATTAAAGGCAAGCTTCGCTTTTTACTTATAAAAAACAAGCGCTCGGCGAATTGGGGATTTCCGAAAGGTCACCTTGAAATGGGTGAAACAAAATACGATGCAGCAAGAAGAGAAGTTCTTGAAGAAACGGGGCTTCACATTAAAATTCATCTCGGCTACGAGGGTATATCAAAATATACGCTTCGCAATAATGTTGACAAAAAAGTTTCTATATTCGTTGCAACGACAGACGATTTAAAAACAACAATGCAAGAGGAAGAAATTGACGATTACAGATGGCTTGCATACGACCAGGCTATTGGCCACCTTTCATTTGAAAACGATAAAAAAATACTGAGGGAAGCCGTTGATTTTCTCATTAAGCAAAAGCTTATTGTAAATAAAAACACTCCCACTGCGCAAGCTATTGACAGAGAAATTGAACTTAAGGAGCAAGAGCGCAAGGAAAGAATAGCTGAGTATAGACGCCAAAAATGGATTGAGCATCAAAACAAAATCAAAGCTCAGCGCTATTATGAAAAACACAAAGAGGAAATTGCACGCCAAAAAACAATAAAAAATAAAAAAAGAAATCAGGAAAAAAAGCGACTTCAAAATGCGCCAAACAATAACGTTGATGGTCAAAACAAAAATAATAAGTCGCAATCAGCTGCAGATAAAAAGCAAAATACAACAACCGACAAAAAGGAGAACTGATATATGGTACAGGAATTTTGCAGAAACTTACAAGAGTTTTTAACAGCGCACGGAATACCCGATTGGCTTGTAGTGTTTATTATTTCACTCTGCCCTATCCTGGAATGCAGGCTCGGAATGTTCACCGCCATTGTGCTTTTGCAGATGAATCCTTTTGTAGGATTTATTATCAGCTTTTTAGGCAACATTTTACCTATACCGTTCATACTTTTATTAATCAATTGGATTTTCGATTTATTAAAAAAAGTTCCCGGAATAAACAAGTTTGTTTATTGGCTTGAGGACAAAACGCTTAAAAAGCGAGATAAAATAGACAAATACGGAATTTGGGGGCTTTTGATTTTCGTTGCTATACCGCTTCCGGGTACAGGTGGCTGGACGGGTGCGCTTCTTGCATCTCTTCTCCATCTTGATAAGAAAAAGAGCTTTTTTGTGATTTCGCTCGGCGTATTTATTGCCGGACTTATTATGACTGTTTTAAGTCTTGTTGTCGGCAACGCAGTTTTCAACTGATATGGATAAGGAATATAAGGTTTTAATTGACCTTTGCCGCCACTATTTAAACGGCGACAAATTTGTTTTTGATACAGACGTTAATTATAAAAAATTGTTTTTATATGCAAAAGGGCATAACCTTTTGGGCATATTGCACTGTGCGATTTTAAATGCAAAAAATAAAAGTGATTTACCTGAAAGCTTCTTAAATGCGCTTGAAAATAGTTTTTTTGATTTGATTTTTCTCTCAAACGCTCAGATTAATATGCTGAACGATGTTAAAACGCTTTTTGCGTCGGCTAAGTGCCGCTATATCACGTTTAAAGGCGCCGTACTCAGAGAATACTACCCCGTGCCTGAAAGCCGTGCTATGGGCGATATAGACGTTCTAATCAAGGCTGACGACAGGGATAAGATAAAAAAATTACTTATATCTAACGGTTTTGACTGTGTTAAGGAAAACGGACCGGTTTACAACTATGTTAAAAACGGCGTTTTGCTCGAAGTGCATACAAAGCTTATAAGCTGTTATGATACAAAACCGTTTTGCAGCGCTTTTGATTTTGCAAAATTTGACGGTTTTGACGGAAGGTTTGACGACAACTTTCATTTTGCATATTTGATTGCCCACATGGCACACCATTTCAAATTCTACGGTGCGGGAATTAAGCTTATACTTGATTTAGCTGTAATGCTAAGGACTGCAAGTATTGATATTCAAAAAGTGTTTGAATATTTAAGTGCAGTTGAACTTGAAAAATTCGGTAAAACCGTTTTGACCGTTTGCCGCAACTTTTTCGGCATAGGTTATGATTACGCAATTAATACAAAAAATGTTGAGCAATACCTTTGCTCCTGCGGTGCATTCGGCAATGAGAATAAAAACAAGGGCATTACCGTTGCAAGGAGAGAGCTTGAAAAAGGAAAAAAATATTCGCCCTTTATGACTAAACTAAAGCTTCTCTTTCCGCCTTACAAAAAGCTTAAAGAAATTGATTATATCAAATTTATCGACGGAAGACCTTGGCTTATTTTATATGCTTGGATTTATCGAATAATTTATAATTTTAAAAACAGAAAAGAATTTACATTAAATGCAGTAAATTCACTTGATGATGAAAATACGCAGGCTTTAGCTCAAAAAGAGTTGGAGCTTTTTAAGGAGATTGGTTTATAATGAAATATCTTGCTATAATTTTAGTTGCTGTTTTAGCAATATTACTTGTTATGTTCATTTCTTGGTTTTTTAATATGAAAGCAAACGGCAAGTGCCCGATTTGTGCCTTGAAAAGAATATTTATCCCGACTAAGCTTACAATTGATATAAGCGAGGACGAAGAATATAGTCAAGGCAAGGTTGCTCAAACTCCGCCTATGGGCTGGTCAAGCTGGAATACCTTTAGGAACAATATTGACCAGGATATTATTATGCAAACTGCCCACGCTATGAAAGACAGCGGACTTGCAAATGCAGGATATGAATTTATTAACCTTGACGATTGCTGGCAAAGTTCCCTTCGTGACAGCGACGGCAAGCTGCAGGGCGATCTCGGCACATTCAGCCGTGGTATTCCTAAGCTTATTAAGGATATTAATGCACTCGGCTTAAAGGTTGGTCTTTATTCTTCTAACGGCACTCTCACCTGTGAGGACCTCCCTGCTTCGCTTGGCAACGAAAAGCTTGACGCTAAAACAATTGCGTCTTGGGGCTGTGAATTTTTCAAATACGATTTTTGCCATCATGACAGAATCAGCGGTGACTGCCCTGCAATTGAACATATTGTAATTACCAAGCCAAAAAGCTCTTTTGAAATTGATTTAAGGCCGGAAGACGCAGAGTTTACCGGCAGAGCAAAGATTATCAAAATGTCTGACGTGCCGAGCAAAAAAGCAATCGGATTTATCAGCCACGGTTCAGGCTCTGCAAGTTTTAATTTTGACGCAGACGAAAAGGGCGAATATGTATTAACCTTTGTTTTTCACAAGTCAATGACTAAAAAGAAGCAGTATATGCAAATTCATATTAACGGCAAAATGTATGAAATTTTCTTCCCTGAAACTAAAGGCTTCAGTCCTTTAGGCAGGCAGCAAATTATTGTCGAGCTTAAAGAGGGCACCAACCATATGACAATCAAAAACCCTGTAGCAACTGCAATTGACTCGTCATATATTCAGTATAAGCGTATGGGTGACGCTCTTAAGGAAGCAAGCTCTATGTGGGCTAAGGTTATACATTCAGAAGAAAAGCCAATCACATATTCCATTTGCGAATGGGGCATGGCTCGCCCTTATCTTTGGGGTGCTAAAGCAGGCTCAATGTGGCGCACAACGCCCGATATAGCTCCTAATTGGAGAAGCATAACTATGATATATAACCGCACCTTGAAGCTATATAAGTACTCAGGACCGGGCCATTGGAACGACCCTGATATGCTTGAGGTCGGAAACGGAAAGCTTGACGATAACGAAAACAGAGCGCATTTCTCGCTTTGGTGTATGCTTGCCGCTCCGCTTATGCTCGGCAACGATATAAGAAGCTTTGTTTCAAACGGTATTCCCGATAAGGATAACGAAACGCTTAAGATTGTTACCAACAAGCATATGATTGCAGTTGACCAGGATACACTCGGCAAGAGCGCTAAGAGAATTAAAAAGGAAGGCGGTATTGATATTATCGCCCGTCCACTTTCAAACGGCGATGTTGCTCTTTGTTTATTCAATACTGCTTCTTCCACAAAAAACGTCAATTTCAAGCTTGATGACCTTACTAAAGACCCATACTTAGGCATTGAGGAGTCTCCGTCGGGTTATGAGCTTCACGATTTGTGGACAGACGAGCGTACAACGGGCACTACCATTAATGCAACGATACCTAAGCACTCTACTGTAGTATACAGAGTAAAACCGACAATATAACAATATAAATATAAACTTAAATATAAGATAAAAAATAAGGATTAGATATACGTAAATTAACACGAATATCTAATCCTTTAATTATATTGTATTTACTTATTTAATAAGTGATACTCCTGTCATCTCTGCCGGCTTTTCAAGTCCAAGCATTTGAAGCATTGTTGGAGCGATATCGCAAAGCTTGCCGCCGTCACGAAGCTCAACACCCTCGCCGCAGTTTACTGCAACAAACGGAACAGGGTTAGTAGTATGAGCGGTAAACGGCTCTCCGTTTTCATCAAGCATCTTATCAGCATTGCCGTGGTCGGCAGTGATAAAGAGATTACCGTTCATTTCTATAACAGCCTCGGCAAGTGAGCCAACGCAAGCGTCAACGGTTTCAACAGCCTTGATTGCCGCAGGAATAATACCTGTATGGCCAACCATATCGCAGTTAGCAAAGTTTACAATAATAGCGTCATATTTGCCGCTTCTTACTGCCTCATTAAGCTTTTCCGATACCTCTGGAGCGCTCATTTCAGGCATAAGGTCAAAGGTGGAAATCTTAGGAGAAGCAACAAGTATTCTGTCCTCACCCTCATATTGCTTTTCCTCGCCGCCATTGAAGAAGAAAGTTACGTGAGCGTACTTTTGAGTTTCGGCAATACGAAGTTGAGTCATACCATGCTTCGAAATATATTCACCAAAGGTATTAACAAGAGTTTCGGGACCGAATGCAACCTCAACATTTGGCATCTCGGCATCATATTGAGTCATACATACATAGTAGAGCTTGAAAAAGCCGTTCTTTCTCTCAAAGCCGTCAAACTCCGGGTCAACAAATGTACGTGTAATCTCTCTTGCACGGTCAGGACGGAAGTTAAAGAAGATAACG
>DAVZKM010000003.1:0-30811 GCA_052272245.1 Eubacterium sp. | reverse complement strand
ATTCGACTAAGCGTATACTTGATGTTCTTGAAAAATACAATGCACGTGCAACCTTCTTTATGGTAGGAGAACGTGTTAATGATGAGACTAAGCATTTGCTTGACAGGGAAATTCAGCTTGGCTGCGAACTTGGAAACCACACATATTCTCACAATCACTATGGTTCTCAGGTAACGGCAAGTGATATTTCAAAAGCAAGCAAGCAGATTGAAAAAATAAGCGGCAAAGCGCCGACTATGTTCAGGTGCCCCGGCGGTAATGTTACTCCTGCTATAAGAAAAGAGTGCAAAAAAGAGGGAATGCCGCTTGCTTATTGGTCGGTTGATACTGAAGATTGGCGCTCTAAAGATGCAGGTAAGGTTTATAAGAATATTACCAAGTATGCTTATGACGGCTCAATCGTTTTGATGCACGATATTTATCCGTCAACGGCAGACGCTGTTGAAAAGGTAGTTCCGGAGCTTATAGCAAAGGGATATCAAATAGTTACGGTCAGTGAACTTATTGCCGCTAAAACAGGCGATAATCCAAAGCCGGGAAATCAATATGTTGATTATAAAACTATAAATAATAATACACATTGATTTTACACAAAAAGAGTAAAAGCGTTGGAAATTTTTCCAACGCTTTTGTTTATATAAAACTATTTATAATACTGCTCTGAGGAATTGCTGAAGCCTTGGGTCTTTCGGTGCGCCGAAAATCTCACTCGGCGGTGCATCTTCAACTATATAGCCGTCTGCCATAAAGATTACTTTATCGGCAACCTCACGTGCAAAGCCCATTTCGTGAGTAACAACAACCATTGTCATACCATCGTCTGCAAGATCCTTCATAACCTGCAAAACCTCGCCTACCATTTCAGGGTCGAGTGCCGAGGTGGGTTCGTCAAAAAGCATAACCTTTGGATTCATTGCAAGTGAACGAACTATTGCCGCTCTTTGCTTTTGACCGCCGGAGATTTGGGATGGATAAGCGTTTGCTTTGTCTGCAAGACCTACCCTTTCTAAAAGTTCCATAGCCTTTTCGTTTGCCTGCTCCTTAGTCATAACCTTAAGCTGAACAGGAGCAAGTGTTATATTTTCAAGTATGGTTTTGTTGTTGAAAAGATTAAAGTGCTGAAAAACCATACCCATATGCTCACGAATTTTGTTAATGTCGCATTTTTTGTCGGTTATAAGCTGATTGTCAAAATAAATCTCGCCTTCGGTCGGAGTTTCAAGCAAATTCAGACACCTTAAAAACGTACTTTTTCCCGAGCCGCTTGGGCCGATAATGACTATTTTTTCGCCCTGCTTGATTTCGTAATCAATGCCCTTGAGCACTTCGTTATCGCCGAAGCTTTTTTTCAAATTCTTAACGGTAATCACTTTTTCTCAAACTCCTTTCCATAACTTTGATAAGAGTAGAAATTATAAGCACCATTACAATGTAAATAACAGCCATTACAAGATAAGGAACCATAAAGTCATATGTGTTAGAACCAATACGCTGGAACGCAAGGTAAAGGTCTGTTGCGCCTACGAAGCTGACAACAGAGGTTTCCTTAATAAGAGAAATAAATTCGTTGCCAAGAGTAGGAAGGATATTTTTAACAGCCTGCGGAATAACGATTTTCATCATTGTTGTTGCGTAGCTTAATCCTACAGCACGGCCGCCCTCCATTTGACCGGGGTCAACAGAGAGAATACCCGCTCTCATAATTTCTGAAATATATGCACCGGAGTTTAAGCCAAAAACAATAACGGCAACCGGCACGCTCTTTAAATTAATTGAAAGAAGCGGCATAAGCACGTAGTAAAATAAAAGAAGCTGAACTACGATAGGCGTACCCCTGAAGAAACTTACATAAAACTTTGCAAGCACATCAAGCATCTTTGTGGCACCGTTCGTTTTCGGTACTACTCGTACTGTTGCAATAAGTGTACCTATAACGATACCTATTACAAGGCCGAGTATAGCAATTATAAGAGTGTTTCTTAAGCCTTCAATAACAACGTTGTAGCCGCTGTTGTCAATAAAGAATTTCCAAAACACCTCAAATTTCTTTTCAAAATTCATTAATAAATCCTCGTATTCATATTATAAAAAATGCCCATTCAAACAGAATGGGCAAATCTTTTAATTGATTTATGCTACGGCGTTAATAGCGCTGGTAATTGCTTGTGCAGGAGCAGCGTCAATAATAACATAATTGATACCGCCGTTGATTAAATCCTGAACTGCAAGTGAGCCGTTTGCATAGCCCTTCCAGGTTGCGCCAAGCTTTTCAAAGCCGAATTCGTCGCTGCCCTGAACATATGACTGACCTGTTGTGCCTGTCTGACCGCCGATAAGAACCGATGAATCAAAACTCTTGAGAATTTTGTCAACATCTTCTTTGGTCTTGCAGTTGTCAAATGTTGTGTCGTCAGCCTTGCAAATAACTTTCTGTGATGCTGAATAGTATGAATCAGAAAAATCAACTTGTTTTGCTCTTGCAGGGTTTACTGTAAGGCCTGCCATACCGATATCAGCTTTTTGCTGCTGCACTGAAAGAAGAACAGCGTCGAAAGCCATATCTACGATTACAAGTTCTTTGCCAAGTTTATCGGCAAGAAGCTTAGCGATTTCCATATCAATACCGAAGAATTTGTCGCCCTCTTTGTATTCAAACGGTGCAAACTCAGCATTTGTTGCAACAACAAGCTGGTCCTTTGACTTATCCTGCTTAGCGGAAGTAACGCCTACAGGTTCACCGTCACCGAAGTAGTGATTGCTAATTTCATCAAGTTCGCCGTTTGACTTCATTTCCTTAAGAAGCTCGTTGCATTTTTCTTTAAGCTCAGGCTGTTTCTTGTCTACACCAAAAGCATACTCTTCGCTTGAAAGCTCAATGTCAACAACCTTAACCTTAGCGGCAGATGTGGTTGATTCATTGTTTGTCTTACTGTCGTCATTGCTCTTTGTTGATGAACAGCCTGCAAAAATTGCAACTACTGCCATAAGAGCGGCAAGAACAACAGCAGAAATTTTCTTTGTTAATTTCATCTTATTTTCCTCCGTATTTTGTTTTTAATAGCATAATATAAGACACGATTATTTCTAACCGTGTCAATAATTTATCACAATAATCGCATAAAGTCAATATTTTAGGAATATTAGCTGTATATTTATGCATAAAATTAATATATTTAAAGAATTAATCTGCATTTGCCAGCCATTCATACTCTGGCACATAAATTCTTGTTTTATCCCATGGGTCGCCGTCAAGATGGCGAATAAGCCAAACATAATACATTTCATATCCCGGTGCCGTAACCTGCTGGTGGGCATTGCCGCCTCTTATGCAAAGGCAACTTCCGTTTTCTGTTTTGTAAGGTGTGTTGCCCTCAAAGCCTGCACCGAAGCCCTCCGGATGGTCGAATTGATAATAATAAAGTTCAGGCTGCGGGTGATGATGAGGCGGATAGCTTGACCAACGTCCCGGTTGGTTGAACACTTCGCCCATAACCATATTTGACTCAGGTGCATTGTCAAGATCAAACATTGTTGATACAATCCTGTGGCCTGTGCCGTTCCATTGACCCTTGCCGAACTCTTGATAAAGGCAATTGTCCGGATTGTAAAATTCACTTTTCCAGGTTTTTTCATTATCTGTCATTTGAACGAGCACTTCGCTGTCCTCGTTTGCGGTAACGCTTGCCTTAACCTGTTTGCAAAAATGAATTGCGTAAGGCTTTTTTTCAAAAGGATTTTTTCTCTTGCAGCGCTCGTTTATTTCATCTCCCGCTTTAAAGGTAACGTCACCCGAAAGGAGCAAAATTGCACATTCGTTTTTATCCTCGCATATTTCGAGCACTTCACCCTTTTTCATTTTCTTAACGTAAATGTCCATAAGCATTTCAGAATTGACGCCGTTCATTTCGCAAAGAATTTTTTTGCCGTTTTCATCATATTCAGGTTTGAATAACATAAATTTGTATCTCCTTTGAAGTTATTTTTTCTTTTTCTTAATCTTTTTTGTAATTGCAATGAAGATTGAAATAAATACCGTAACTCCTGCTATCGAAGCGGGAACTATGTATAATTGCTTATTTTGCGAAAGCATATTTACATTAACGCCGAGCCTTGTTAATACGCTTTGTGCATTTGCCCGGGTGGTAGATACGTCTATTCGTGTGTCAACTACCTTTCTGCTTTCCTCGTTTGAGCCGCCGACAGTTGTAACCTCTCCGACAGCGTCGGTAACAACAAAGTCGCACTGGGCATATAAATCATCATTTGCACAAACAACAACGGTAGCCGTTCCGTTGCCGACAGCGGTGATTTCACCGTTTGCGCCTATGTCGATTATTCCTTCCTGATCACAAAAATAACCGACTACGGCATTTGTGTTTGACGGTTCAACCGAATAGTCAAGCTTAACAGTGTCGCCGATTTGCAAATCATATTTTGAAGCGTAAATCTGAAGATTTGTAAGCGGTGCACTTTCGCTTTGCTCGGTTGTTGTTTTTTTTGCGGTTGCCTTCGTGGAGGATTGCGTTGCGGTTGTTGCGGTTGTTGACGAAGTTGTTTCCTTTTTGGTCACAGTCTTTTTTGACGCAGTCTTTTTCGTGGTGGATTTAGCAGTGGTCGCTTTCTTTGCAGTTGCCTTTTTAGAAGTGGTTATTTTCTTAGTGGTTTTTGATTTCTTCGTTGTGGTATGCTTTTTGGTTGTTGTTTTTCCCGTCGAAGAGCCTGAAACTGAAGAAAATTTTGGACTTGCGTAGCCGATAATTGAGCTGATATTGTTGTAAGGCTTTGAGCCTTTTTTAGTATACTCTCTTGCTTTAACTTTTCCTGAACAGTTGCCCTCAATAGTGTAAACAGTAGTGCCTGAGGTGTAATTTACTATGCCGACGTGGTCTGCCGTGCCGCTGCCCGTCCAGTCAAAAAAGATAAGGTCACCGCTTTTCGGGGTGTATTTTGACGGAGAATAATATCTGCCCTTGTCATTAAACCAACTAATCATACTGTTGCAGTTTCCGCCACGAGGAATTATTACACCGTTTAAAGTAACACCGTTTTGCTTTCCCGCTTTATTAAAGCACCATAACACAAAAGTTGTGCACCATCCGCCTTGATAACCGTACCAGTCTCCGTATTTTGAATATGACGATGTACCTGTGTAGCCGACCTCGTTGCTTGCAATGCTTACAACGCTTGACCTCAAATCATCCTCGCTTGCCGCAAATGCCGCTGTAGGAATAATTGACGAAATAATTATGCAAAGCACTATGAAAAATATATTCAGTTTTTTTAGCCTGTTTTTCATTTATTTTACCTTTCAGGACATATTTTATGCCGAGATATACAAATCTAATTATAATTATATACATAATATTTGAAATGTCAATTTAAATTATTATACAATATGTTGAAAAAATAAGCAAAAAGGTGTATATTAAACATAGTAATATTTTTATTAAGGGGTACGTTATGGAAAGACTTAAGGATTGCAATTTGGAACATTGCACACCGGAGCAAGTCGGTGTAAAAAGCAGTGCCATTACAGCTTTTATTAATGAAATAAATGAGAATAATTTAGGACTTCAAAGCTTTACAGTTGTAAGGCACGACAAGGTCTGCGCTCAAGGCTTTTTTAAGCCGTATAATAAAGATATTCCTCACGTACTTTATTCTATGAGCAAAAGTGTTACGTCAACTGCTGTCGGCTTTGCAGTAAGTGAGGGACTTATTAATCTTAATGACAGGGTTGTTGAGTTTTTTCCTGAATATTTAATGAGTAAGCGTCCGTTTAACAGAATGATTACAATCAGAATGCTTCTTACAATGCATTCCGATAAGCTTATTACCGTGCTTGACGAAAAGGGCGGTACGGATTGGGTGCAAAATTTCTTCAATGCTCCTTTTCTTCTTCCGCCTAATACCAAGTTTAATTATATAAGTGAAAATACCACGATGCTTTCTGCAATTATCACTAAGGTTACGGGTATGAGCGTTATTGATTATCTCTATCCTCGTATTTTTGAGCCTCTCGGAATTGAAAAGCCGTTTTGGGAAAGTGACGGCAAAGGCAACAATGCGGGCGGCTGGGGCCTTTATATGAAAAGTGAGGACCTTGCAAAATTTTTCCTGCCGTATATTCACGGCGGCAAATGGAAGGACGGCACTCAAATTATTCCTGCAATTTGGGTTAAAGAGGCAACAAGAAAGCAGGTTGACTCCGTATCTGACGGCTATATTGATAATATGATGGGCTACGGATATCAATTTTGGCGCAATCCTGTTCCTAACAGCTACAGAGCAGACGGACTTTTCGGTCAGCGGTGCTTTATGTTTCCCGAATATGATGCACTTGTAGTTCTTAACTGCGGAGAGGCGGAGGACTATAAAGTTATGAAAATCTTTTGGAAGTATTTTCCCGAATGTTTCGGTTACGGTGAACTTCCTGAAAATAAGGCGGAATATCAACAAATGCTTGAAACTATTGATAATTGCAGTGTTGAGGATTTGCCGAAGGGTGAGCGTAACCGTGAGCTTGAGGAAAAGATTTCAGGCAGGCTTATTACCTGCAAAACAAGCGAATTTGTTTCCGTTGTATCAATCACAATCACTCAAATGTGGTTTAAAAAACCCGGCGAGATAAGCGAAATGAAGCTTACATTTGACGATGAAAAGCTTACTTTTTATTGGAAAGAAAAGGAATATGAAAACACGATTGACGTCGGTCTAAACGGTGAATACTTAATAAGCAAGATGACTTTAGGCGATGTTACATATCATGCATATTCAAAAGCCGCTTGGAAAGAGGACGGTACTCTTGATTTGTGGATTAGACCGATTGAAACGGCTCATGTAAGAAAGTTTAATTTCAGGTTTAATGACGACGATACGGTGAAAATTACAAATATTATGAACCCGACCTTGCAGGAACTTGTTATTTATTATATGACGTTTACGGGATATCCTGTGAAAGGCGACTTCACCAAAGAGGTAATTGAGAATACGGTAGAAAAGCTCGGCTTGCCGATAATCGAACCGAATTTCAAAGGAAAATTTGTTGAATAGAATAATAGAATAATAAAAACTGCTTTACTTTTAGTAAGGCAGTTTTTTATTACAAAATTGTAATAGAAGAAAAATAATATATATGCTATTATATAATTATTAAATAATATAAAGGTGAGATAAATGGATATATTTTTATTAGAGGACGACGAAGCTATCGGCATTGGGCTTACTTATTCGCTTGAAAACGAGGGCTACAGGGTAACGCTTGCAAAAAGTGTAAAAGATGCGCAAAAAATTATTGATGAAAAGGAATTTTCGCTTTATATTCTTGATTTAACTCTGCCTGACGGAAGCGGTTATGACATTTGCAAAAGGATTAAATTTAAAGGTGATTTGCCTGTTATTTTTTTGACTGCGTATGATGACGAGGTTAATGTGATTATGGGTTTTGAGCTTGGGGCAGACGATTATATTTCAAAGCCGTTTAGAGTTAAGGAGCTTATGCTGAGAATTAAAAGCGTTATGCGCCGATATTCTAATGAAACGAGCGATGGAATAATCAAAATCAATAATCTTAAAATCAATACAAATGAGGCTAAGGTTTACAAAAATAATGAAGAAATTGTTTTGACCGCTATGGAATACAGGCTTCTTTTAATCCTTTTGAGCAATAGGGGAAAGGTGCTTTCACGTACTGCGCTTCTTGAAAATATTTGGGATGTGGCAGGCGATTTTGTTGAGGATAACACACTGACTGTCTATATCAAAAGGCTTAGAGATAAAATTGAGGAGGACCCTACAAAGCCGGAATTTATCAAAACTGTTCGTGGGCTTGGGTATGTGATTGAAAAATGATTAATAAGGATGCAAAAATAACTGCCTTTTTCGGCATAGGAGTAACAGCGACGGCTTCAATAATCTGCTTTATTATAAGCGTGTGGGCAGGTGTCGTTTGCCTTGCCTTGGGTGTTATTTTGACAGGTGTATATTTTTATAATATCAAGAAAAGAAACGATAAAATTAACGAACTTAACAATTATCTTTCGCTTATGTGCTCCGGCAATTTTGACCTTGATATTATGGATAACAGCGAAGGCGAAATGTCGATACTCAAAAACAATCTTTATAAGATAATGACGCTTTTGAAAACGCAAAACGAGCAACTTAATACGGACAAGCTTTACCTTTCAAATTCCCTTGCCGATATATCGCACCAGCTTAAAACTCCGCTTACCTCAATGATGGTGATGTCGGATTTATTAAAAGACGAAAAGGACGAGGGTAAGCGAAACGAATTTTTATCAATTGTTGAAACTCAGCTTGATAAGATGAAATGGCTTATCACAAATCTTCTTAAAATTTCAAAGCTTGACGCAGGCACAACGGAATTTAAGCACGAAAAATTTAATATTGCGCCTATTTTAGAAAAAAGCTTGAAACAGTTTTACGTCACCTGCGACGTGAGAGAAATTGAAATTGTTAATGAAATAAATGATTTTGAATTTGTCGGCGATGAAAATTGGACGGGAGAGGCAATAGAAAATATTATTAAAAACTGCATTGAGCATACAAACAATAACGGAAAATTAAGATTTTTCAGCGAGAGGACGAATGTTTATAATTCTCTTTTTATTCAGGATAACGGTTGCGGAATTGCCAAAGAGGATTTGCCCCATATTTTTGAACGCTTTTATCACGGCAAAAATTCATCAAGCGAGAGTGTCGGTATCGGGCTTGCGCTTGCAAAGACTGTGCTTGAGAAGGAAAAGGGCGATATTATTGTTTCGTCAAGAATAGGTGAGGGCAGCAGGTTTGAAGTTAGGTTTTATAAAACTATAGTTTAAGCTTTATTAATATTACAAAAATGTAATATTAGTGTCACGTGATTGTAAGTTAGGATTGTTATGATGGTGATAGTGTAAGAGGACTGTACCCATTTTGCACTGACAGGGGAGGTTTTATGATGAGTATTACAAAAAAGTTAGCCCTGCGCCATTTGAAGCAGAACAAGAGCAGGTCGATTTTAACTGTTTTGGGCATTAGCATATCGGTAATTATGCTTACGGTTATTTTTACCTGCGCTGCATCGTTTGCACATTATTACGGTGAAAGAGCAATCAACACAAACGGCAATTGGCATTTCTTTGTTAAAACAGATTATGACAAAGCTCAAAAATATTTACAAAGCGATTCTTCAATTGAAGATATAGGCTTTCAAAAGGATTTGTTGACTGAGGAACAAAGCTATAAGCTTTATTCAAATAAGGCAAATTATTTGAAAACAGGCACGATATATCAGGGAGATACGCAATATATCAAGGATACGGTCACCTGCAAATATGACGGAGCTTTGCCCAAATCCGATAACGAAATTATGGTGGAGCAGTCGCTTATTAAAAATAACGGACTTGAATTGAAAATAGGCGACGAGATTAAAATTGCAGTCGGCTCAAGAATTAAGGGCGATTTTGTCATTTTGCCGATAAAGGGAGATTACCAATTCGGCGAACGCTTTGAAAAGGAAAAGGACGAAACGCTTAAAGTAGTAGGTATTCTACACGATAACGAGCCGACCGAGCGTGGCGCAATCATTCGTGGAATGAGCGATTTAAAAAGTAAAAATCTTGTCGCTTACGGAAAGCTTAAGCATATTACTCCTTTTTCATATATAAAGATAAACAGTGTTTTTGACAAATTTGGTTTTACTGAAAAGGAAAGGGCATTTGACGTAGGCGAAAATACACAGCTTTTAAATTCAAGGCTTGCCTTTTCAATAGATAAGAACAATTTGCCACAGGCATTAAAGCTTACTGCAATCGGTATTGTTGTTTTTGCCGTTATTTTCATTTCGGCATTTGCAATGATTTATAATTCCTTTGCGCTTTCTGTCGGCGAGCAAATTAAATATCTCGGTATGCTCTCCTCGGTCGGTGCAACAAGGAAGCAGAAGAAAAAGACGCTCTATTTTGAGGGCGCAGTCTTGGGAGGAATAGGAATAATTGTCGGCATAGTGCTTGGTTTGCTTGTCACCTTTATATCGCAAAGCACTATGAATGCCAAAATTGCCTCGATTATGGAGGGGTATAACGATAATATCAAATATTCAACCCATATTTCCCTGTGGGTGCTTTGCCTTATTGTTATTTTGGCGGCGCTGACTGTTTTTGTGTCAATTATTTCACCCGTGCAAAAGGCGGCGAGAATTACTGCAATTGAAGCGATAAGAGAAAGCAGTGAAATTAAACAAAAAGGAAAAATCCGAACTCCTTTTATTATCACTAAGCTTTTTGGTTTTGAGGGCGATATTGCTTTTAAGAATTTAAGGCGCAACGGCAGAAAATCAAGGACGATTATTGCCTGCATTTGCATTTGCGCAGTCCTCTTTTTAAGCTGCAACTATTTTTGCGAAACATTTAAAGAGGTATCAAACTTAGATTATGAGCTTCCTTATCAGATTACATTTCAATACAGCACCGAAAGCAAGGCACAGCTTGAAAAAGCAAGAAATTATTTGAAAACAAATAAAAGGGTAAAGCGATTTTATTCGGTTTGGTCGAGTTGGTATTCAATTTCAAGAGGTGAGATAAATCCTTACGATAATTCACATGAGTTTGATTTGTCGTTTCAAAATGAAAGTATTTTTGTTGATAAATATAAATTTATCGCAACGCAGGATATAACATATACCGTTCATATGCTTGATGACGAGGATTTTAATGCACTTTGCAAGAAAAACGGAATTGATTATAAAAAATATTACTCGCCCGATAAGGACGGCTCAATTAAAACGATTGTAATAAACGGAATTGACCGTAATGATGAGCCGGTTTTTAATAACAATCTACTCGGCAAAACTATTGGCTGTTATGATATTGATTTTGAAAAAACAGAAAGGGAAAATAAGCTTGACGAAAACGGAAATCAAGTTAATTTCTTTTATAAAACAGGGCGCACATCACTATATACATTCTGCGATTTTATAAAATATGATAAGGATAATCCTATTTGCAATTTAGAGTCGGGCAGCGTTGCTTTATATGCGCCTAAGTGTGTATATGATAAACTTTTTTATGATGATGATTGGTTTGATTACGGCATTGAAACCGACGAGCCGTATAAGGTCGAAAAGGAGCTTAAGGACTATTTGTCAGAAAACGAAGCAGACGGTGATGTGTATAATGTTTATTATTGGACGATGAGGGAAAAGAGCATTGTATCCGCCGTTCAATTTCTGTCCTATGCTTTCATTTTGCTGATTACATTAATAACAGTATTTAATATAATCAACACAATGACGGCGCAAGTTGCAAACAGAAAAAAGGAGCTTGCTATGCTCAAGAGCGTTGGTATGACGCCAAAGGAGTTTAAAAAGACGTTGATTTTTGAAAGTATGTTTTACGGTTTATTTGGCTTGCTTTTGGGTGTGCCGCTAAGCCTTGTAATTAACAGGATAGTAGGGTACATAATTTCGAAGAATAACCCGGTTGCTTTTTCCGTAAATATACCGCTTTACCTTTTGGCTTGCATTGCAGTATTTGTTATCATAGGTCTTACTATGATTTATTCATTAAAGCTTATTAAAAACGATTCTATTATCGAATCGCTGAAAAACGACACAAATTAAAATAACGGCAAGTGACAAAATTGTAATTAAACTGTCACGGGATTGTAAGTTCATAAAGGTATTATGGACTCATCGAAAGGAGATAACTACTATGAAAATACTTGAAGTTACAAATTTATGCAAAACATACGGCAAGGGCGACACAATGGTTAAGGCTCTTGATAACGTTTCGTTTTCTGTAGAAAAGGGTGAGTTCGTTGCCATTATCGGGCCAAGCGGCTCGGGCAAGTCAACGCTTCTTCATATTCTCGGCGGTGTAGATGTGCCAACGAAGGGCAGCGTTGTTATTAATCAGACGGATATTTCAAATCTTGATGAAACGGCGCTCGCAATTTTCCGCCGCAGGCAGATAGGACTTATTTATCAGTTTTACAATCTTATTCCTATTTTGACTGTTCAGGAGAATTTAACCTTGCCGCTTCTTCTTGACGGCAGAAAGCCGGATAACAAGCAAATTGATACTCTTGTAAAGCGTCTTGGCTTGGAAAACAGGCTTGATCACTTGCCAAATCAGCTTTCAGGCGGTCAGCAGCAGCGTGTATCAATCGGACGTGCGCTTGTCAACAATCCTGCGCTTATGCTTGCAGACGAGCCTACGGGAAATCTTGACAGCGAAAACAGCAAGGAAATCATTTCTCTTTTAAGGCAGTTTAACAAGGAATTTAATCAGACTGTAATTATTATCACTCACGATGAAAAAATTGCAAATTCAGCCGACCGTGTAATCACAATCGAGGACGGCAAAATCACCGGGGATGAGGTGAGAATAGGTTGAATATCGTAAATAAGCTTACAACACGTCACATTCAGCAAAACAAGGGCAGAACGGTTGTAACAACACTCGGCATTTGCGTTTCCGTTGCAATGATTACCGCTGTTTTCGTAGCAATGGCTTCGTTTTTAAATCTTTTCGGTGAAATCAGTTTAATCACGTCAGGTAAATGGGACGCAGAATTTGACTATCTTAATCAAACACAAATAAGCCAAATTGAAAATGATGACAGAATTTCAAATGTAGGTCTCGGTTACAGCGATGACTATATGTCGTTTAAGCTGAAAAACGCAGCCAATTATAAAAAAAGCACGGGCAAAATTCTTGTCGGAAACAAGAAATATTTTGAAATGATGGCAACGGGCGATTTTGACGGAAAGCTTCCGGAAAATGAAAACGAGGTTGCGGTAGAAAAAGATTTCCTTGATAAAAACGGAATGAAAGACGCCAAAGTTGGCGATAAGATTACTTTTGCTCAGGGGCTATGGCAGATTGCTGACGAAGATTCTGCAACAGACGGCTATCGTGATGAAAACGAGAAATTCGTCACGTCAAAAGACTATAAAGAATATACAATTACCGCCATTTTTCACAATAACCCTGCCACAAGACTTAAAAAGATTTGGCGTGGTATGAGCGAGGCGGAAAGCAAGAGCGACAAGAACATTTTTGCTGTAGTTACGCTTGCCAAGCAGGACTCAAATGCATATAAAACTATTGAAAAAATCCAAAGCGATTATAAAATTGACGGTTACAGGCCAAACGAAGAAGTGCTTGCGTCATATCTTTCAGGCAGACAGGACGGTTTTCTTTCAACAATGCTTTCCATTGTTTTGGTTGTTTTAATTCTTATCGTTATCGCATCCGTAATGCTTATTTACAACGCATTTGGTATGTCGCTTGCAGAGCGAGTAAGATATCTTGGTATGCTTGCCTCGGTCGGTGCAACTAAGGCGCAAAAGCGAAAGAGTGTGTATTTTGAGGGTGCAATTTTAGGCGCAATCGGAATACCCGTAGGTATTTTAGCCGGTATTTTGGGAATTGGCATAACGCTGAAGTTAGTGGGCAATAAAATCATTTCAACCGGTATGATTGTGGGTGTAAATGACAGTAATATGCAGATGAAAACAGTTGTACCTGCTTGGGCAATCATAGGTATAATTCTTGTAAGTATATTCACTATTTTTATTTCAGCTTTTATTCCTGCAAGAAAGGCGTCAAAAATCACTCCTATTGACGCAATCCGCCAAAGGCAGGAGATTAAGGTTAAGCCTAAAAAGCTTAAATCGCCTAAATATATCAGAAAAATATTCGGCTATGAGGGCGAGCTTGCATATAAAAATCTTAAGCGCAACGGCAGAAAATCAAGGCTTATCACTGTTTCAATAGCACTTTCAATAGTTCTTTTTATTAGCTGTAATTATTTTTGCAGTATGTTTGTTCAGGCAAGCGGATATGAAAAAACAATTCCTTATCAGATATCGACAACAATTACTTACGACCATAAAAAAGAACTTTATGATGCACTTGACAAAATGCAGGGAGTTAATAAATATTATATTGATACGACGGATATGAGTATTTCCCTCGGCAAGTCAACCCCGATTATTAAGGATAATGAAATTAAAGATTTGGCAAATTATACCTCTGCTTATTCAAAACTGTTCAGCGGCGAAAAGGATGTTTCTGCAGTAATTCACTATGTTGACGACAGCGAGTTTAACACGCTTTGTGAAAATAACGGTATTGATTATAATGCTTTTTACGGCGACAGCCTTAAATGTGTTCTGCTTAACAATCTTACTCATAAGCAGGATACAACGAAAGTATTTAACGACAGCATTATAGGCAAGCATATTATTCAAAATCCTGATTATGCAGATGATGAAAAAAATACGCTTGATATCGAGGTCGGAGGTCTTGTTAAATTTGATAAAAACAGTCTTCCTTGCACCCTTGTTGCACCAAGCGTAGTCGGTATAATTATGCCTTATTCTCAATATGTAAATGTAGTAAATAAGGGCGAAAAAGCAAGCAATATTTCAATGTGCGTGTGTATTGAAACCGACGAGCATAAGACGGTTGCGGAAAATCTTACAACGCTGCTTAATGAAAATGATTTCGGCGGCAGTTATGTTTCGGATAGTGTTGATGCGCTTGAAACTATGAATACTGTTATCTTTATTATTCAGGTATTTGTTTACGGCTTCATTTCGCTTATCTCTCTTATTACGATTGCAAATATTATTAATACCATTTCAACGAATATATCACTTCGACGTAAGGAATTTGCGATGCTCAAATCGGTCGGAACAGCTCCGAGCGGATTTAGAAAAATGGTCAGTCTTGAAAGTGTGTTTTATGCACTTAAAGCGGTCATATTTGGTGTGCCTATAAGCGTTTTGGTTTGCGTAGTGCTTAATAAAATGCTTGGCGAAAGTTCAATCCCTTATCAGTTTGATTATAAGCTTTATTTGGCTGTAATCATTGTGGTATTTGCGATTATTGCGGTTACGATGATTTATTCCGTAAGAAAATTAAAGGATGATAATATTATTGAAACTCTTAAAGAGGATATAAGCTGATAATTTTCGGCAGGCTTTTATTACCCATTTAAAACCAATATATTCTTTCTGCCGAACAAAATAAAAGGCTCATCTTCGATAATTTGAAGATGAGCTTTACTTTATTGTTTTTTGTTACTCATAAAAAAATTCATAGAAATCCGGTGGATAGTCGCCTACCTTGACAACAATATAATCGCCCGTATCTAAAATATAACCGCTGTCATTATACGAGGGAATATTTATATACTTTTTTGTCGCTTCTATAAATTGCTCGTTTGTGCCAAGCTTGAAATCATAGCCGCAAGCATTGAAAAACTTTTTAAGTTCAACATTTGCGCTTAAAAACGAATAAATTGACCAAGTAATGTAAGATCTGATTGATGTCTGACAAGCAGAATAATTATATGACGTTTTCGCTTTTTGGGAGGTATAGTCAATTATTTTACCTGCTATGCTGTCTTTTTTTACAGTGTATTTGTCTTTAATGTTATCAGAAAGCCAATAGTAACCGATAAAAATGACGGGCTTATTTTTATCATATTTTTCAAGGTCATTTGCAATATTA
Organism: Eubacterium sp.; assembly: GCA_052272245.1. Classification (GTDB taxonomy): domain Bacteria; phylum Bacillota; class Clostridia; order Oscillospirales; family Acutalibacteraceae; genus Eubacterium_R. Next base: position 15,287 of record DAVZKM010000003.1, on the reverse strand, counting down.
CAAATGACTTGCTTTTCCTCTTTATCTCTTAAAACGTTTACGTGATACCAATAATTTGATGAGCAAATTTGAACTGTTAATATTATGACAAGTGACAGCGAAGCAATTATTTTTAAAGCTTTTTTGGCGTTTAAATTAATGATTTTTGATGAAAGCAGCAGGGTAATTGCACCGATATAAAACGGGATTCCTTGCTCGGTTCTGTATGCGGATTTCGTTCCCCGATAAATGCTTAAAAAGAATACAGTAAGTGCAAGGCCGAAATAAAAGAAAATAAGAATAGGTTTTTTGGTGCTCTTGGTTTGAAGTATCATCAAAACAAATGCAACGCCGAGAAAAATGAATAAAATTGTAAATGGGGAATAGCAAAATATTTTGGATACAAATGAATATATAAAATCATAAAAAAATGATTTTAGCGTTGCAGAGCATGCAAGCCAAGCAGTACCGATAGCGTTGTTGTAATCTATTGTAATATTGCATATATTTATTATTGCGTTTGATATTATTTCCTCTAAAGAAAATCCTAAAAATAAAGTCGGTGTAAGCAAAAAACCGTTGAAAAATAATTCTTTTTGGCTTTTTTGACCGTCGGCAAGAAGTATAAGCAGTAAAAATACTGCGCCGATATAAACCAAAATGAACGATTCATACCACGAATATGCAAAGAATATAAAAATTGAAGAAATAAATACTGAAACAATATAATTTTTAATTTTTAGTGCAAAAAAGAGTGCAAAAGATACTAAAAGAATTGAGCCTCCGGTGGTTAAAACTGAGCCTTTGAACATAAAATATTCGCTCATCAGCGGAAACGTTATGTAAAGGCAGGTGAAAAATGTGTAAGGCAAAATATTTTTTTGAGGCTTTGCTTTGTCAAATATTATGCAAAATACAGTTGCGCCCAAAATAAAACAAATAAGACCTATTATATTTTCAACTGCAATCGGCAAATGCTCAAAACCCAAATAGTTTTCAATAATTGTGGCTGTGAGCCTGCCCTGTGCAACAAGTAAGCCGTGATAATATCTGTCACTTGAAAGCGAGTCGATTGTTACCGTTTCGTGAGTGAGATAATATGCATAGCACAAAATTGTGCTAATAAGAACGGGGAAAATATACAGGGGATTTAGAAGAAACTTTTTGAATTCTTGTTTTAAACTTAAATCGCTGTAAACAAGCCTTACGTTTTGTTCCTTTTTCTCAGTCAATCTTTTTTTACTCATAATTCACCATAATCTAAAACAGCCGCCATTACTGACGGCTGATAGTTTTTTAATATTTAACCGGGCTTGACGCAAGGTATTTATTTACCATGAGCGCCACCTTAAATACAATAGCGTCATCAAATTCTCTAAGGTCAAGACCTGTGAGCTTTTTGATTTTTTCAAGCCTGTAAACAAGAGTGTTTCTGTGAACGAAAAGCTTTCTTGATGTTTCGGAAACGTTAAGGTTGTTTTCAAAGAATTTTTGAATAGTGAAAAGCGTTTCTTGGTCAAGCGATTCGATAGAGCCACGCTTGAACACCTCTTTAAGGAACATATCGCAAAGAGTTGTCGGAAGCTGATAAATAAGCCTTGCGATGCCGAGATTTTCATAGCTGATAATAGTTTTTTCAGTATCAAAAACCTTGCCTACTTCAAGCGCTACCTGAGCTTCCTTAAACGAATGAGCAAGCTCTTTAATTCCTGTTACACAGGTGCCTATACCGATAATTGCATTAAAATAAAACTCAGACAAAAGGGTGTCGTTGATTGAACGTGCAAGCTTTTCAAGGTCTTTGATGTCAACGTTAGGTCTGACTTCTTTAACAAGGGCAATGTCGCTTTCGTTTACATTGATAACGAAATCCTTACTCTTATCAGGGAAGAAGTTTTGAATAATGTCAAAAACAGAAATTTCCGTTTCTTGGGTTGTCCTGATTAAAAATACAACCCTTGACGCATCGTTGTTGAAATGAAGTTCTCTTGACTTAATATAAATATCGCCCGGAAGAATGTTGTCCAAAATAACGTTCTTAACGAAGTTTGACCTGTCAAATTTTTCGTCATTGTTTTGCTTTATTTGGTCAAGTGCAACGGCAATGAGCGAAGAATAATGATGTGCAAGGTCATCCGTTCCGTCAACAAATACTGCATATTCGGGACGAACAAGTACGTCAAATGTGGTGTATGTTGCATTGTCAACGCAGGTTTGATTTGTACTGAAAACACCGGCTGAAATTACGCCCTTGCGAATTTCACCTATTAAGCCGAGCTCGCTGCACGCAATAACCGTACCCGTTTCGTCAACAACACCGATATTTCTGTCGATTGCTTCACGCATTTGATTTACTATTCCTTGGAATAATCTGTTTGGCATTATATTCACCTCTCTGGTTTAGTTGGGCACTATGCACAAAGAAATATTGCACAAAAACATTATGCCCTACTTGTTCATATTATACAAGAAGATTAATCATATTGCAACCATTTTAACAAAAAAAGTTGCACTTTTTTGTGCAACTTGTTATGAATGGTGAAAATGTTTAGAGATAAACACAATATGTTGTTGTTAAATTGAATAAAACCAGCAGAATTTGTTGTCATTTGTCACAAAGAGCAGAAATTTCTTCTTTTGTAAGATATCGACATTCTCCCATTTTTAAATTTTCGTCAAGGTCAAGCGAACCCATTTTTATCCTTTTAAGTTCAACAACGTTTATTGAAAAATGAGAAAACATACGCTTGATTTGATGATACATACCTTGTTTAATAATGACCTTTCCTACCCGATAATCACCGTCAACCGGTTCAAGGCTTGCGCTCAGGCATTTGGCGTCTTTAAACTCTATTCCTTTTTCAAACCCCTTAATTATTTCATTGTTAAACGGTTTATCAAGCTTTGCAATATACGTTTTCGGGATGTGATTTTTAGGACTTAATATGGAGTGCGCAAGTTCGCCGTCGTCGGTAATGAGCATAAAGCCTGTTGTGTCTTTATCAAGCCTGCCGGCAGGAAACAAATTTTTACGCTTCATATCAGGCGGTAAAATGTCAACAACCGTCTTTTCTCCTTTTCCGTTTGAAGCCGAAATCACACCCTTGGGTTTATTCATCATAATGTATACATATTTATTATAGTATATTTGCTTGTTATCGCAAAAAAGTACAGCGCCGTTCTCGTCAAACTTTGTCTTTGGGTCTTTGATTGCTTCTTTATTTACCGCTATTTTCCCTTTTTTAATGAGCGTTACAGCATCTTTTCTTGAAATTTGAAGAGCTGTGGCAATTATTTTATCTAATCTTTCCATAATATTTGTTTATCTGTTTTTCTCAAACCCTACTAAAAAACCGTCTTTGGCAGATGGATTGCAAATATCTCCGCCGATAAGTTTTCCTTCACAAACAAGCATATCGGCAACAATGCAGTCACCCTTACCTTTATAATTTGTGACTGTATAGGTGTAAAGCGTTGCTTTTTGCCCTTTATAATCGGTCAAATCAAAGCCTTGATTTTTTTGAATTTGGTTATAGCTGTTATACACATCATTCCATTTCTTTGGAATGGTGATTTCCTTTTGTTCACAACCGTTTGCCAGCTTGTAGCCGTATTTACTCAAATATTCCCGCCTTTCGCTGTCGGTCTTTGCGCTTATTACTGCTGACACGCTTTGCGCCTTTCCCGTATGGTTTGATACGAATGTTACCGATATAACGATAATTCCCACAAGCAAAAGAACTATGCCGAATATTCTTTTCGGCGTTAATTTTAAAGTAAGCATTTTCATAGTATCACCTTAGTAATAATATGAGTTGAAGTTAATGCTTATTCATCTATAATTTTTATATAGTGCTTATTTTTTTCTAAATAAATTATATCAACCGTTGCGTCAATAAGTGTTCCGTCAGGAGTGTATTCCTCACTGTGGATAACTCCGTCTTGCCTTATGTCTGCAATAACAGAGCCCTTGCTAAACGGCACTAAAATCTTTAATCTCTTTTTTGTCTGCGGCAAGGCATTTTGAATTGCAAGGAGCAAATCATCCAAGCCTTCGCCTGTTTTTGCACTGATTTTTACGCTTGTTTTAGCGTCTGCAAACGGAAATGCAATGGCAGACGGACTGTGCGTAATGTCACATTTGTTAAATACCGTTATAACGGGAACAGTGATTGCGCCGTCGGGAAAAAGCGAGGATAAAATTTCTTTTGTGACGTCGATATTGTCGTAACAATAAGGGCTTGAGGTGTCGCAAACATTTAAAATTACATCTGCATATGTTGCTTCTTCCAATGTGGAGCGAAAAGCGTCAACAAGCTGGTGCGGAAGCCTTGAAATAAAGCCTACGGTGTCAATAAGCATAATGCTTTGACCGTTGGGAAGGCTAAGCTTTCTCGCAGTCGGGTCAAGGGTTGCAAAAAGCTTGTCCTCCTGCAAAACTCCTGCATCGGTAAGCTTGTTCATAAGCGTTGACTTGCCGGCATTTGTGTAGCCGACTATTGCGACGGATAAAGCGCCGTTTTTCTTTCTTCTTTCGTGAATCATTTCACGCCTGCTTTTAACTTTGTCAAGCTCCTGCCTGATATTTTGTATCCTTCGCCTGATATGCCTTTTGTCGCTTTCAAGCTTTGTTTCACCCGGCCCTCTTGTGCCGATGCCTCCGCCGAGCCTTGAAAGCTGAGTACCCTTTCCCGTAAGGCGTGGAAGAGAATATTTAAGCTGGGCAAGCTCAATTTGAAGCTTACCCTCCTTTGAACGTGCACGTCCTGCGAAAATGTCCAGAATAAGTGTTGTTCTGTCAATAACCCTCGTGTTCGTTTCGTCTTCAAGATTACGTATTTGAACAGGGGAAAGCTCGCTGTCTGCAATGATTAAATCAATATTCATATTTTCGCAAAAGCGAGTTATTTCATAAAGTGCGCCCTTGCCGATATATGTTGCGGCAACGGGAGTCTGCCTTTTTTGAATTGATGTGCCGACAACTTCGGCGCCTGCCGTTTTTGCAAGCTCCTCAAGTTCCTCCATAGAAACCTCGGCATTAAAATCTCCTGTGTCAACGCTGATTAAAAGAGCACGCTCCTTTTTATCCTCGTTGAATATTTCATTTTCATTAGTTTGATTATCCATCTATTCACCCTCTCTAAAGGCGCTTTATTTGTTTACAAGTGCCTGAAGCACTTTGTTTGCAATAGGACCTGCCGTCTGTGAGCCTGAATTGCCGTATTCCACAAGAACAACAAATGCATATGGGTGCTCCTCATCATCCATAAAGCCGACGAACCAAGCAGTGTTATGAGAATCAACGTTGTCTATTTGAGCTGTGCCCGATTTAGCGCAAAGGTGCAAACCTTCATAATTGTAATCGCCGTATTGGGTCTTAACATTATTTCTCAAAAGTTTTTTCATTTTGCCTGCAACGTCGCTTGAAAGAAGCGGCGTTTCCTTAGTTGTAAAACCAAGGTCAAGCGCCTTGCCTGCCTTTGTTGCAAAGTTTTCGACAAGATTGAGCGAAACCGCCGTGCCGTCATTTGCGATTGCGCCGGCAAGCCTAAGCATAGCGATAGGGGATACGAGCGTGTCGCCCTGACCTATACCGGTCCATCCGATATAATCGTCAGCGTCACTTTTTTCAAGGAAAAATCTACCTGTCGAAGATTTTATATCATTATTGAGTGAAACCGGAGAGGTAAGTCCAAGTTCCTTAGCTGTGTCTGCAAGCTTTTGCGGTCCTAATTCAATAGCAATTTGCGCAAAGGTAGAGTTGCACGATTTTGCAAGTGCTTGCTCAAAAGTGAGTGTGCCGTGCCTTGCGTTACATTCGATAGGGGTACCTACACCCGGGTCGTATTCGCCTGTGCATTTAAAGGTTCTGTCATAAATGTCAGGAATATTCTCAATAGCGCAAATTGCCGTAACAATTTTGAAGGTTGAGCCGGGGGTGTAAAGCCCTGTTAAAAGTCTGTTAATGTATGCGCCTGCATATTCCTCGTTATCGTCTATATCGCTCGGCTTATTTTGCGGGTCGTAGCTTGGGGTTGAAACCATAACAAGCGTTTCGCCTGTTTTGTAGTTGATTACGCCGACTGTTCCTGCTTTGTAATTTGAAAGTGCTTTGTATGCAACATCGCAGGCATCTGCGTCAAGCGTCAATTGCATATCGTTGCCGCTTCCGTTTTTAATAACGCTGTAAATTCCCGTAAGTGAATTATATCCCGTAAGCTTTGCTTTATACACGTTTTGAACGCCTGTTGAAATAAAACCCTGAAGGTCGCCTACTGCGTGAAGCGTAGCCTTTCTTGTCGTTAACGAATCGTTGTATTCTCTTTTGCCGTTGTTTGTTTCGGCAAGGCTTCTGCCGTTTCTGTCGGTAATTTTGCCTGCGCCGATAAGTTCGCCGTTATAGTAAAGGTGGCTGTTGTAAGGCTGCATAACCCAGCTTGAGCCGTTGGTTATAAGACTGTAAGTTAAAAATCCCAAGCCGAAAACAAAAGCAAACACAAGTATCCAGAGAAAAATACCCCTTCTTGTTATCATTTTCATTTCTTTTTAACACCTCCGAGATAGCTGTAGGTGCGCACGTCACTCGCCTTGATAAACGCCAAAACAAGCCAGCAGCTCATAAGCGAGGTGCCGCCTTGGCTGACGAAAGGAAGAGTAACACCCGTAAGCGGCAAAACATCCGTAATGCCGAAAATGTTAAGCGCACATTGGAAAAGAAGCATTCCTGCGCCTGCAACTGCCGCAATTGAATAAAACGTACTTCTTGCCGCAATTGAATTTACAAGGGCGGAAACTGCAATTGCAACAAACGAGAGAACAAGAACTACTGCAAAAATGTAGCCCCATTCCTCACAAATTACACCGAAAACGTCATCTGTATAAACAAGATAATCATCAAAGAATTTGCGTATATTACCGTTGCCTATTCCAAGGCCTAAAAGACCGCCGGAGGCAATGCCTGTTAAAATATGGGTTTGCTGATATCCTTTTCCGTAAGTATCCTCCCAAATATGGCGGTATATTGAAAAACGTGCGGTAACATACGGTTTGTATTTGATTACAATAGCGCCGCCCAAGCCTGCTGCCGCAACAGCTAAGCCTGCCGTTTTAATATCGCCGGAGTTCATAAATGCAATTATTAAAAATGTGATGAAGAATATGAGCGCCGCACCGAAGTCACGCATTAAGATAAGCGCACCCACGCAGGCAACCGAGAATATAATAAAACGGATTATATTTTTAGAGGTTTGAATTTTTTCAAGCGTTGCCGCACCGACAAAGATAAACGCAACCTTTACAAATTCCGACGGCTGAAGAGTGAATGAACCAATACCTATCCAGTTTCTTGCTCCGTACTTCTCCGTGCCGAATACAAGGTTGACTGCAAGCAAAATTAATCCTGCGATTGCAACTGGCAGTCTTAATTTCATACATAAATCAACGTCGCCCAAAACAAATGTGAAAACGGTGTAAGCAACAACGCTGACCGCTAAAATTATTAATTGCTTAAAGCAAGCTTTCGGATTGACCGAGCCTATAACCGTAAGCCCTACTCCGGAAAGAAAAAATGCAATAAATTCAAGTTCAAAATTTCTTCTGTGAACAATTATATATAAAAGCGACACATAAACCCATTCAAGCGCAATGAGCACAATATTTGCAAGCATCGCTTTTGTTGAAAAATCATCATGGGCGCTTGCTGCCTCGAAGCCTGTAATAAGTTGAAAAATGCTCAAAACAAACAGCATTGCAAAATTATTAATAGGCTTGATATGCGGTATTTTTTTAGCCTTATTTGCCATTCGTGTTTCTCCTTAATTATTTTTCGTAAAATACAAAAACTCTGTCACCGAAGGTGATTGTGTCCTCGTCAAAAATGAGCTGCGGCTGAGTAATAAATCTGCCGTTTAGCTTCGTTCCGTTGTGGCTGTTTAAATCCGAAAGCGCCCAGCCACGAGATGTTAAATGTATTCTTGCATGCTCACTGCTGATTGTGTCAAGATTGATTTGTATGTCTGAATTTTGACCCCTGCCGATAAGCACGTCTTTTTTTCTTAAATAAATAGGTCTGTGAGTTTTTACGTCTACCAAAACTGCATAAGCAACATTGCCCGTATTTTGTTTCAATTCGCTTGCCTCATTTCTCATTTGAGTTTTTGAACTTGCCGAAACAGCCTCGGCACATAAAAATTTCAAAGGGATTGAACCTATTGTAATAATATCGCCGTCCTCAATAACGGCACTGCCGTGAACGCTTCTGTCGTTTAATTTAATGCCTGTTTTGGAAAAGGTGTCCGTTATAACCCATTCCTTTCTCTTTTTTGCAATAACTGCGTGAAAACGTGATACATTCGGCATAGGCAAAACAATATCGTTTGATTTACTTTTTCCTATTGATGTTTCCCATCTGTCAATGTCAATTATAGAACCGTTGTTTTGGTCAACAAGCTGAGCAAGTTTGTGAAGTCTCGGTCTGTTTCTGAATAAAGATATTATGCAGGTGAATAGTATAACCGCAGCCAAAACAGGGAGCACATATCTGAGCGCACCTGTCAAAAATGATAAAGCCGTTTCCAATCCGTTCACTCCTTAATTATATATTTTAAAATTATGTATTTAATAATTATAACAATTATGTATTGTTCAGTCAAATATTTTGAAAAATTTTAATAATTTTATTTTAATTATTTTATTACATTGCAAATGCTGCCTTGCATTGTTTTGCACGATATTTGGTTAAAAAAGGCGAATGTTAAGTTCAACTGACAAAATTCCACGTAAAAAATATAGATTACTTTGTGCTTTTATGTTATATTTAACTCAGAGGTGATAGATATGTTTCTTGGACAAAGACTTTATGATTTGAGAAAAGCAACATGTCTTTCTCAGGAAAAGGCGGCGGAGCAGCTTGGTGTAACAAGGCAGACCGTGCCAAATTGCGAAACTTGTTTTTTCGTTGAAAGGAATTGAGATTGATGAATAAAAGTAAAAAAGCCATAATTGCAATAATTGCCGTTTTAACTGCTGTTGCACTTTTTTTGCTTGGAATTATGTCGTTTTTTATAGTCGGCGGCGATAAACTTGAAGATATGCTCGATAAAAGGGAGGACGACTTAAAAACGGTAATTTTTCAAAAAGAGTATAATATAAATGATTTTCAAAAAATGAAAATTGACTGCGGCTGTGCAGATGTGACATTTAAGCCAAGCCAAAACGGAAATGTCAGCATTACAGTTTTCGGAGCAAACGATAATAAGTTTTCGGGAGAAATCAAAGACGCAACGCTTGAGCTTAACGAAATCTACGGCAAAGCAACGTTTCGTTGGGCAAGGGCAATAAAATTTAAAGGACTTCATATTGTTGTTAAAATGCCGCAAGGCTTTGATTATCCGGTTGATATTAATGTTGATTACGGCGATATTGATTTTGAAACTGAATATAATTATTTGCTTAATGTTCAAATGAATATAGGTGATTTTGAAGCGATAAGTCTTGGCGGAAAATTTGATATTTCTACGAATACCGGTGATATTTCGATTAAAAATGCAAATCCTTATGAAAATTCTTCTTTGAAAACCGATACGGGCGATATCGAAGTTGGTAATGTTTCAAACACAAGAATTATCAGCGAGGCGGACACGGGTGACGAGGATGTAAACGGCAGTGACGATTCATCAGGCATTACGCTTACGGTAACGACCGATACAGGAGATATTGAAGTTAACGATAATTAAAAAAAGTATGCCCTTTTTCGATATGAAAAGGGGCTTATTTTTGCCGTTTTGTAATAAATTATTCGGCAAAATTTGGCTTAAAATCAACAAAAAGCGCTCTCGGTTGCATAATTATTCAATAACTACATATATGTAAATATTTTTTGTGAAAAGTTACAAAATACAATATATTGTGTTTTTTTAGCTTTTTGCTATTGACATACATATTGTAATTTGGTATTATATGTTCAGTCGTGAAAACGGTTATGTTACCGTTTTGTAATATATTAGGAGGGGTAAGGCATGAAAATCATTAAAAGAAACGGTTCTGAAGCAGATTTTGACTTAAACAAGATAGTTGTTGCCGTTTCAAAAGCGAACGCTGCTTGCCGCAAGGAAGAACTTACTCAAAGCCAAATCGTCGAGATTGCTGAGTATGTTGAATTTAAAATGTCTAAGGCAAATCGTGCGCTTTCGGTAGAGGAGATACAGGATATAGTCGAAAATCAGATTATGGCACAGGGTGCATTTGAAGTTGCAAGGCTTTATGTTAAGTATCGTTATAACCGTTCTCTTATCAGAAAGGCAAATACTACCGATAATCAGATTTTATCTCTTATTGAATGTAATAACGAAGAGGTAAAGCAGGAAAATTCAAATAAAAATCCTACTGTCAATTCCGTTCAGCGTGACTATATGGCAGGTGAGGTATCAAAGGATATTACTAAAAGAATTCTTTTGCCTCAGGATATTGTTGACGCTCATGAGCAGGGCTTAATCCATTTCCATGATGCAGACTATTTTGCTCAGCATATGCATAATTGCGATCTTGTAAATCTTGAAGATATGCTTCAAAACGGAACTGTAATCAGTGAAACCATGATTGAAAAGCCGCACAGTTTTTCAACAGCGTGCAACATTGCAACCCAAATCATTGCTCAGGTTGCTTCAAGCCAATACGGCGGTCAGTCTATTTCTCTTTCTCATCTTGCACCTTTTGTTGACGTAAGCCGTAAGAAAATTAAAAAGCAGGTTGAATCCGAAATTGACGAGCTTGGTATTTCAATGACTGAGGAACAGATTGTCAAGCTTACCGAAAAAAGGCTTCGTGATGAGGTTTCAAGAGGTGTGCAAACTATTCAGTATCAGGTTGTTACTCTTCTCACAACTAACGGACAAGCACCTTTTGTTACTGTGTTTATGTATCTTAACGAGGCAAAAAACGAGCAGGAAAAGAAGGACCTTGCTCTTATTATTGAGGAAACGCTTAAGCAGAGAATTCAGGGTGTTAAAAACGAGGACGGCGTATGGATTACTCCTGCGTTTCCTAAGCTTATTTATGTTCTTGAGGAGGATAATATTAAGGAGGATTCTTCTTATTTCTACCTTACAGAGCTTGCCGCTAAATGCACGGCTAAGAGAATGGTACCCGATTATATCAGTGAAAAGGTAATGAAACAGCTTAAGGGCGATGTATATACCTGTATGGGTTGCCGTTCATTCTTAACTCCGGACAGATTTACCGATAAGGGTATCGGCAATATTGCGAATGCAAAGAATTATGATGCGTCAAAGCATAAATATTACGGCAGATTTAATCAAGGCGTGGTTACAATTAACCTTGTTGATGTCGCTTGCTCTTCAGGCGGGGATATGACGAGGTTTTGGAAAATCTTTGACGAAAGACTTGAGCTTTGCTATCGTGCGCTTATGTGCCGCCACAACAGACTTAAGGGCACCTTGAGCGACGCTGCTCCTATTCTCTGGCAGCACGGTGCTCTTGCAAGGCTTAAAAAAGGAGAGAAGATTGATAAGCTTCTTTATGACGGATATTCAACAATTTCTCTCGGCTATGCAGGTCTTTACGAATGTACTAAATATATGACAGGTAAGTCGCATACAGACCCTGACGGTAAGCCGTTTGCGCTTCACGTTATGGAGCATATGAATGAGGCTTGCGACAAGTGGAAGCAAGCAACAAATATTGATTTCAGTATTTACGGTACTCCGCTTGAGTCTACAACATATAAGTTTGCTAAATGTCTTCAAAAGAGATTTGGCAAGATTCCCGGCGTAACGGACAGAAACTATATTACAAATTCCTATCACGTTCACGTTGCGGAGAAGATTGACGCCTTCACAAAGCTTAAGTTTGAATCTGAATTTCAGCGTCTTTCACCGGGCGGCGCAATCAGCTATGTTGAAGTTCCTAATATGCAAAATAACATTCCTGCTGTTTTGCAGGTTATGAAATATATCTATGAGAATATTATGTACGCCGAGCTTAATACTAAAAGCGATTATTGCCAATGCTGCGGCTATGACGGAGAAATTCAAATAGTTGAAAATGAGGATGGCAAGCTTATTTGGCGTTGCCCTAAGTGCGGAAATGAGGATCAGGATAAGATGAATGTTGCAAGACGTACCTGCGGCTATATCGGTACTCAATTCTGGAATCAGGGCAGAACTCAGGAAATTAAGGAAAGGGTATTGCACTTATAATTTAAAATTGACCGATTGGATAATCTGATCGGTCTTTTTTTGGTATATAGAGGTTTACTATGAATTACGGAGAAATAAAATTTAACGATATTGCAAACGGAGAGGGTGTGCGCACATCTCTTTTTGTATCGGGTTGCAGACATCATTGCAAAAATTGTTTTAATGAGCAAACATGGGATTTCGGCTTCGGTCAACCGTTTACAGAGGAAACGATGGAGGAAATTTTGGATTCCTGCAATCATGATTGGATAAACGGCTTGTCACTCTTGGGCGGTGAGCCGTTTGAGCCTGAAAATCAAAGAGTGCTTTTGCCGTTTCTTATTATGTTTAAGGAGCGCTTTCCGGATAAAACTATATGGTGCTACACAGGGTTTACGCTTGAGGAAATTATGGGCAAGCGTGCTAATTCAAGAGCGTTTACGGAGATTAGCTCAGAAATGCTTTCGCTTATAGATGTGCTTGTTGACGGACCTTATGTAGAGGCAAAAAAGGATATTTCCCTCATTTTCAGAGGTTCAAGCAATCAGCGGATTATCGATATTAAAAAAACATTTGAAAACAAGCAGGTGGAGCTTTATTTAGATGATGGAAAATAAATATAAAATTACAATCAATGCTTGCTTTTTGGCATATATTGTTCAGGCAATAGTCAATAATTTTGTTCCGCTGTTGTTTATAACATTTCAAAGAGAGTTTGATATTCCTCTTTCAAAAATAACGCTTTTAATAACTTTTAATTTTTTAATTCAGCTTTTTGTTGATTTGGTTTCGGCTGAATTTGTTGACAAAATAGGGTATAAGGCGTCAATGGTTATCGCCCATTTTATGTGTGCGTTAGGTCTTGTGAGTCTGACCTTTTTGCCCGATTTGTTTAATAATTCATTTGTCGGAATTTTAATAGCAGTTATGATTTACGCTGTCGGCGGCGGCCTTTTAGAGGTGATTGTAAGTCCTATTGTTGAGGCTTGCCCGACAGATAATAAGGAAAAGGCAATGAGCTTGCTTCATTCCTTTTATTGTTGGGGTCAAATGGGCATAGTTCTTATTTCAACTTTATTTTTCGCTGCTTTTTCTATTAAAAATTGGAGGGCGCTTGCAGTTGTTTGGGCAATTTTGCCGCTCATTAATGCGTTCGTTTTTATTAAAGCGCCAATTGCTTCTCTTAATGAAAACGGTGAACGTGGAATGGCAATTCATGAGCTTGCAAAAAATAAGCTGTTTTGGGTGCTTTTTTTGATGATGATTTGTGCAGGCGCAAGTGAGCAAGGAGTCAGTCAGTGGGCTTCCGCTTTTGCAGAAAAGGGATTGGGCGTGACAAAAACAGTCGGTGACCTTGCAGGACCCATGGCTTTTGCGTGCCTTATGGGTATTTCAAGAGCATTTTACGGCAAATTCGGTCACAAAATCGAACTTGATAAGTTTATGAATTTAAGTTGTATTTTGTGTATTGTTTCATATCTTACAATAAGTCTTGTGCCAAACAGCGTTGTAGGTCTTATCGGCTGTGCACTTTGCGGTCTTTCGGTCGGAATAATGTGGCCCGGCAGCTTCAGTAAGGCTTCGGCTTCCATTAAAAGGGGAGGCACAGCGCTTTTTGCGCTTCTTGCTCTTGGCGGCGACCTTGGTTGTGCGGCAGGGCCAACTCTTGTAGGTTTCGCTTCAGGCAGGCTTAATGATAATATGCGAATGGGAATTTTAGTGGGTACAATTTTCCCGATTTTGTTACTTTTAGGAATATATTTGTGCAAAAAAGAAAAGGCACGAAGCAGTTAAATCTGTTTCGTGCTTTTTATGTTCGTTATTTTAATATTATAATGCTTTGCCCAATTCTTCGCACTTTGCAAGTGCTTCATCATCAGGTGCGTCATTGCAGATTATGCTGTCAAAAATAAGATTTGCACCTAAGGATTTGCAATCATCTTCCCAAGTGTTCATCCATTCTCCGCCGCCCCAGCCGTAAGAGCCGAAAAGAGCAACATTTTTGCCTTTGAGCTTTGGTTTGCAGCTTTCAAACATAGGCTCAAATTCCATATCCTCAAGTTGTTCACATCCCATTGACGGGCAGCCAAAGACGATAGTGTCAAATTCGTCAACCTTGTCAGCTGAAAACTCACTTGCCGTAAAAAGCAGAACGTCCTTTCCGTTTGCCTTTGCGCTTTCAAAAATTTTATCTGCAAGCACTTCGGTATTGCCTGTGCCGCTCCAATAAACAATTGCTGTTTTATTCATATGTTTTCCTTTCTTGCTGTATTTTATTATGCCGCAACCGTAAGCTTTGCTATGCTGCGGCCCTGCAGCCATAATTTTTGATAGATTTTCTTGCATTTTTCAAATTTTTTAAATGTTTTTATCGCTTCGCATTCATTGCAATAAACTTTCCAGCAACCGGAGCATTTGCTGTTTTTGCCCGCATTTTCGATAAATCCTTTAACATCACCGAGTGGGTAGCCGAGAAAAATTCCGATTTCGTGAGGAAATGATTCACTGCATTTGAGCCTTGATTTAAGCCTTTTTATGCAATAATCAACGTCGGCGCTTTTGTAGCCGTAATTAGCCAAAAAATCTATTACTCCGCTTTGGCTTAAATCATTTTGGAGTCTGCTTTTTCTAAAAGCATAAACAAGAGCGCTTTTGTAACTCTTTTTTAAAATTATCAGCTCAACACCCTTGTTATTTAATACGTCGTTTGTTTTATTTATTGAACTTTCAAGCTGTGCCATACTTTCAAACGGAATGTTCATTAAATTTGCCGTTTTAAGGCTTGCAAGCGTCGGAGAGCAATGACCGATTAAGTATTTTTCTATCATTATTTGAACTGCTTTCTGAATTATACGTTTTTGCTTTTTAATTCTTCGCTGTGTTTTGCAACAAATGATTTTATTGCGTCAAATGTTGTTTTCGATACAACATGTTCGATTTTGCATGCATCTCTTGCCGCTATTTCTTTTGGCACACCGAGTTCAATGAAAAATTCGCTGAACATTAAATGCTTTTCATATACGTTTTTTGCAAGTTCAATCCCTGTTTCGCTGAGCCTGATTTCGTGATTGTCGGTGATTTTTATAAGCTTGTTTTCCTTTAAGTTTTTCATTG
>DAVZKM010000002.1:0-31400 GCA_052272245.1 Eubacterium sp. | reverse complement strand
CTATAACAATTGCAAACACACCGCCAATCGCAGGCACCCACCATGCAACCTGCGGCGGCATATTAAGTGCAATAATTAAACCTGTTACTACTGCGCTGAAATCAAATACTGTAATCGGTTTTTTATAAATTAATTCAAATATAAGCTCACTCAATACACAACTTACTACCGATGAAATAATTACAATTAACGCATTGGCACCGAAATGCCAAACACCGAAAGCTAAGGTCGGAATAAGGGCAATGCATACATCAATCATAATTTTTTGAGTTGAACTCTTATCTCTTATATGCGGTGAAACAGAAACATTATACATAATTGCGCCTCCTTATTTTGTCGCTTTGCTTTCACGTACTTTGATTTTGGCAAGCTTGAATGTTTGCGTAAGCGGTCTTTTTGCAGGGCAAACATATGTGCAACAACCACATTCAATACATTCCATACCGTAAAGCTTTTCAAATTGCTCGTAGTTTTTATTAATTGCAGCCTGAGCCATAAGCTGCGGAACAAGAGTTTCCGGGCAAGCGCCTACGCATCTGCCGCAACGAATACATGCGGTTGTTTCCATTTTTTCCACGTCATCATGAGTTATGGCTAAAATTGACGAAGACGTTTTGGTTACAGGATAATCAAGGCTGTTCATAGCCATACCCATCATAGGTCCGCCTGAAATAATTTTGACTGTCGAATCCTTGATACCGCCGCATTCATCTGCCAAATATTTATGAGAAATACCAAGCGGTACATCTATATTGCCCGGTTCGTTAATACCGTCGCCTGTTAACGTAACAATCCTGTGAACAAGCGGCATATTCATTTTTACCGCCTCATAAACAGCAATGATTGTTGCAATGTTTAATACAATTACACCTGCGTCGGCAGGAAGTATATGAGAATTGATTTGCCTGCCTGTTACAGATGAAATCAATCTTCTTTCACCGCCTTGCGGATAACGTGTCGAAAGAGGCATAACATTTATTCTGTTGTTTCCGTTACATTCGAATGAAAGAGCATCAATCGCCTTTGGTTTATTATCCTCAATACCGATAATTGCTTCAGATTTTTCAAAAAGTCTGAGAACGATTGAAATGCCTTCAATTATGTCTTTACTTCTTTCAACCATCAATCGATAGTCAGAGGTGAGATACGGTTCACATTCAGAACCGTTAATAATTATGTAGTCAATATTTTGATTTTTAGGCGAAAGTTTTACACCTGTAGGAAAGCCGGCACCACCCATACCGACGATTCCGCTGTCTGAAATAATTTTTATAATTTCATCATTGGATAAGGCATTTACTTCTCTTGAAATACCGAAGCCTTCAACGCATTCATCCTCAAAATCATTTTTAATAACAACGCATTTGGAAGTTTTGCCGTTTAGCATTGTTTTGTCCTCAATTCGCATAACAGTGCCTGAAACGGAAGAATAAACGGGGCTTGATACAAATCCGCTTGCTTCCCCTATTTTCATACCTTTAAGCACCCTGTCAGTTACTTTAACGCAAGGCGTTGCAGGTGCACCGATATGTTGACTCATAGGAAAAACCATGATTTCCTCACCTTTGAGCCGTTTGATTTCTTTTGAAGCGGCAAATTCCTTACCCTCATAGGGATGAACTCCCGCTTTGAATTTTCCTTTACTCATAAATTATCCCTCAATACATTTATAAAATGTGCATAAGCCAATAATATTATATTAACATAAATATACATATTTTTCAATAAACAAACAACAAGTTTTGTTTATAATAGAAAAAAGTCTGCTAAAAATTAGCAGACTTATAAATATTTCTACTTATTCCTCGACCAAAGCGGAAAATGCCTCCCGTATATTGCGAACAGGAATTATATCGGTTGAAGTTTTTATTTGATTTGAGATTGATTTATAATTATGAAACGGTATTATGCAACGTTCAAAACCAAGTCTTTTAGCCTCACTGATACGTTGCTCGCAATTATTTACGGCACGTATTTCACCTGCGAGTCCAACCTCGCCAAAAGCAATAGTGTTGTCATCAACAGCCTTGTCCTTTAGTGATGAAACAAGCGCAAGTGCTACCGTTAAATCAGCTGCAGGTTCATCAAGCTTTAAGCCGCCTATTACATTAACATAAGCATCCATATTATTAAAGAAATACCCTGCCCTTTTCTCAAGAACAGCAAGAAGCATACTCATTCTGTTGTAGTCAAAGCCCGTACTCATTCGCCTTGGCGTTCCAAACCCTGTAGCACAAACAAGCCCTTGAACTTCTGCAAGAATCGGTCTTGTTCCCTCCATAACGCAAGCCACGCAAGTACCTGAGGTGTTTTTAGGTCTGCCTGAAATCATCATAAGCGACGGATTTAACACCTCTTTTAATCCTTCTGCCGTCATTTCAAATACACCTATTTCATTGGTAGAGCCAAATCTGTTTTTAACTCCCCTAAGTATTCTGTAAGAATAATTTCTTTCACCCTCAAAATATAAGACAGTATCAACAATATGTTCCAAAACTTTAGGACCTGCAATTGCACCGTCCTTATTAACATGCCCAACAATAAATATCGGTATTCCAAGCCCTTTTGCGGTATGCATAAACACATTGGTACATTCCCTGACTTGAGTTATCGAACCCGCCGATGAGCTGACTTGCTCATATACCATTGTTTGAATAGAGTCGATAATAACCATATCAGGCTTTTCACTTTTAATACATTCTATAATCGTTCCCAAATCTGTTTGAGGAAGAATGTATAAATTGTCAGTTGTCACCCCAAGTCTGTTAGCTCTCAGTTTAATTTGATTTGCAGATTCCTCTCCGCTTACATATAATATTTTTTGACCGATATTGCCGAGATTTTGGCAAATTTGAAGAAGAATTGTAGATTTACCTATACCGGGGTCGCCACTTAAAAGTACTAAACTCCCTTTTACTATTCCACCTCCGAGTACTCTGTCAAATTCGTCAATTCCTGTTGCAAAACGTTCGTCATTTTCGCCTGCAATATCGTTTAAAGACATAATCTGTTCAACAGCACCTAAAGAAGATGAAAAATTTCCCTTAAATTCTGTTTTGGGAAGCTCTTCGTTTAACGTATTCCATTCGCCGCAGCTTGGACATTTGCCATACCATTTCGGAGATTCAAAACCACATTCGCTGCAAACATATGTTGATTTAACTTTTGCCATTATAGTTCCTCTGTAATATAAATGTTAAGCCCGAGCATAATCAAATATGCAAGCTTATCTTGATATTTTTCATCTTGTAATTTTTTATTTTCTTCTCTATTACTCATAAAACCGCATTCAACCATTACCGACGGAACCTTTGCTTTATGCAATAAATAATATGAACTGTCGCTTTTTTTATTAAGACGTTTGTTGTCCGGCTGCAAAAATTCTTTAGTAATATTTAAAATGCTGTCGGCAAGAATCGGACTTTTGTTATCATTTGGAGAATACCAAATTTGCATTCCGTGCTCTTTTTCATCATCAAAATGATTTTGATGAATTGAAATCAAGGTGCTTTTATCAACTGAATTAATATAATCCATTCTGTTATATAAATCCGAACGCTTTGTGTTGTCGCCTTTTTTGTAAAATTGATAGTCGCCGCTTCGTATCAAACTTGCGTTCACGCCAGATATCCTGATAAAATCGTATAATTTTAAAGCTATGCCTAAATTAATGTCCTTTTCGTTAGCATTGTCAACACCGATTGTTCCGGCATCAATTCCACCGTGGCCGGCATCTATTATCAAATTAATTCTATTAGACTTAGCTTCATTATTAACGGCAAAGTTATGCTTGAAATATGTATTTATTCCTAAACAGGAACTAAATGTAAAAATAACAATAAGTACTATAAGCGTTGCTTTTTTCATAAATATCACCGCTAATAATATGAAATGATTATACTATAATATTACAAACTTATCAAGTAATATTGCAATTTGATTAGTTTAGGGATATAATTAGGACAGTAATTACAGGAGGTATCCTTTTATGAAAATAGTAAATTTGGACGCTTATACAACAAATCCGGGTGATTTATCCTGGGAGGGTATAAAAAAACTCGGCGATTTTACCCAATACGACAGAACGGCTCCGGAGCAAATAATCGAAAGGGCTAAGGGTGCAAATGCTCTTATCATTAATAAAACAATTTTAACAAGAGAAATTCTTGAAAAACTCAAGCCTGAGCTTGAATATATAGGTTTACAGTCAACAGGGTATAACGTTGTTGACTGCGACGCAGCAAAGGAGCTTGGAATAACTGTTTGCAACATTCCGTCTTATTCTACAAATGCAGTTGCGCAGCTTGTTTTTGCATTTATTTTGCAAATTACAAATAAAATTAATCTTCATTCAGAGGCTGTTTTTAATGGCGAATGGTGCTCCTGTCCTGATTTTTGCTTTTGGAAAGCGCCGCTTAGTGAACTTGCAGGCAAAACAATCGGAATAATCGGTTTCGGTGCAATCGGTCAAAAGGTTGCAAAAATTGCAGAAGCATTTGATATGAATGTTCTTGCCTATGCTCCAAGACCGAAGGATAAGGGTGAACTTAAAACAGTTAAATTTGTTTTACTTGACGAGCTTCTTTCAAACAGCGATATTGTCACCTGTCATTGCCCGTTAACACCGGAAACCGAAGGTTTGATTAATAAAGATTCTATTTCTAAGATGAAAAATAACGTAATATTTATTAATACATCTCGTGGCCCTGTTGTTGACGAAGCAGCTCTTGCAGACGCACTTAATAATGATAAAATTCAAGCAGCGGGACTTGATGTTTTAAGCGTAGAGCCTGCTAAGGAGGATAACCCTCTTTTAAAAGCAAAGAATTGTTTTATCACTCCTCATATCGCTTGGGCAGCTAAGGAAACAAGAGCAAGACTTTTAGGCATATTGGAGAACAACTTGAAGGCGTATATTGACGGTCATCCTCAAAATGTTGTAAATAAATAACATAAAAAAGCAAACCGCTGTCGGTGCATCTTAATAAAGAAGATGTATAAACAGCGGTTTGTTTTTTAATTATTTTCTTTTTTACTTCCTATTTTGCTTTCTGTATGATTAATCAATTTTTTTATGTTTTCTCTATGTGCTAACACGACAATTAAAGTAAATATCAGCGATAAAAGAGTCAGCGACAGTGATTTGTAAAAAACAAATATAAAAACAGGATAAAATACTGCCATTGCAATGCTTCCGAGAGAAACATATTTGGTGATTAGCACAATAATTGCAAATATTGCAAGCAAAATGAGCGCAATTCTCCAATCAATCATAAACACCATTCCGCCTGCCGTTGCAACACCTTTGCCGCCTTTAAAGCCGAAAAAGCAAGGAAAAATATGGCCGAGCACGCAGAAAAGACCTGCAAATGATTTAGTAAACATTCTTGCATCTATTCCTAAAATAAGTGCACCGCCGTTTTCGCTAAGTGAAATATTGCCCATTTTTCTAACTATTACGAATGATATGAAAATTGCAACGGCAACCTTAAGCATATCGCCTATTATAGTCATTACAGCGTGTTTTTTACCGTAATTTCTGAGCATATTGGTTGAGCCGGCATTACCGCTTCCGTGACTTCTCACATCATCTTTGCTGAGGGATTTTGATATAATTATGCCAAAATTCAAACTTCCGAGAAGATAAGAAATTATTGCCGAAATAATTAATGCAGACGTCATTTATTTCCCTCTCCTCGTTCTCTGATAATAAATCTGACTGGAGTTCCGTCAAGACCAAAAATATCCCTGATTTGATTTTCAAGATATCTTTGGTATGAAAAATGAAAAAGCTCCGAATTATTTACAAAAAAGACAAATGTAGGCGGTCTTGTAGAAGCTTGAGTCATATAGAAAATTTTAAGTCTTTTACCTTTATCTGTCGGTGGTTGAACACGTGCGGTTGCACCTGCAAGCACTTCGTTGAGTTTACCGGTTGAAATTCTCATCGAGTTTTGAGAGTGAACAAAGGAAATCATTTCGTACAATTTGTCTATCCTTTGACCTGTTTTGGCTGAAATAAACATAATCGGAGCATAACTCATAAACGAAAAATCATTAGCAAGCTTATCTCTGTATTCTTTCATAGTGTTGCCGTCTTTTTCAACAGCGTCCCATTTATTGACAGCAATAATGCAAGCCTTGCCCTGATCAAGAGCAATTCCTGCAACCTTAGAATCTTGTTCTGTAAAACCCTCAACAGCATCAATCATAATTACGCAGACGTTTGCTCTTTCAACAGCCATTCTCGCACGGATAATGCTGTATTTTTCAATTGCATCGTCTACACGGCTTTTTCTTCTAAGCCCTGCCGTATCAATAAAATTGAATTTGCCGTATTCATTTTCAATAAATGTATCAGTAGTGTCACGAGTTGTACCCGCAATGTCAGAAACAATAGCACGGTTTACACCGCTGATTTTATTAATAAGTGATGATTTGCCTACATTTGGTTTGCCGATAATGGCAACCTTAATTACTTCGTCGTCATCATCTTCTTCGTCGTTTTCGGGAAGATATTTGAGAACTTCATCAAGTAAATCACCCGTTCCGTGACCGTGCGCTGCAGAAACTGCCACAGGATCACCTAAACCAAGATTATAAAATTCGTAAAATTCAGGGTTAGGTTCACCTATGCTGTCGCATTTATTTACGCATAAAATAATCGGTTTTCCGCTTTTTTGAAGCATGGTCGCAACATCATAGTCGCTTGCAACAACGCCGTCACGAATGTTAGTAACAAGAATAATAACGTCGGCAGTTGAAATTGCAATTTCCGCCTGAGTTCTCATTTGACTTAAAATAACGTCTGAAGTGTTAGGTTCAATACCGCCGGTGTCAACAAGTAAAAACTTATGATTAAGCCATTCGCAGTCACCGTAAATTCTGTCTCTTGTAACACCGGGCGTATCATCAACAATAGAAAGTCTCGTTCCTATTAATTTGTTAAAAAGTGTTGATTTGCCGACATTAGGTCTGCCGACAATAGCAACAACAGGTTTTGCCATACGTTAACCTCCTATTTCGTTATAAAAGCAAGAAAGGCGGACAAAACGTCCGCCAACAAATGTAAAATCTTACGCTTCCTTGCTGATAACTTCTTTACCGTTATAATAGCCGCAGTTGCCGCATACCTTGTGAGATACAGTATAACCGCCGCAGTTAGAGCACTTTACAAGTGTCGGAGCATCCATTTTCCAAACGCTTGATCTTCTCTTGTTCTTTCTTGCTTTAGATGTTTTTCTTGCAGGTACTGCCATCTTAATTGCCTCCTTTATTAAAAAACCATATTATTCATCTTCGAGCAGCTGCAAAAGAGCCGCCATTCTCGGGTCAACATCTTTTTTGCAGTTGCATTGCTTGACATTCAAATTAGCGCCGCATTTCGGACATAAGCCCTTACAATCCTCTTTACATAGAATCTTGTTAGGGAATGAAAGCGAAACCTCTTCGTTCACTAATTCGTCTAAATCGAGTTCCCTATTACTTACAACAATATAGTCATCATCGTCTTCTTCATTTTCAAGCTTTTCAACAACAATTCTCTTAACATTAAAGGAAAAATGCTTCTTAACCTTTTCTGCACATCTGTCGCAAAAGCCAAAGAAATCAAAACTGATATCAATATCAAGATATAACACATCAGCCTTTGAATAAAGACAACCGACAACATTAACGCCGTTTTTAATAGGATTATAAGTGCTGTAAATGAGATTACTTAAATCAAGAACATAATTAATATCAAACTTGGTTTCGACACCGCTTAATAAATTATTAAGGTCAATTCTCATAAAATCACCTCGCACTTGCACTTTAAGTATTATATATACAAGGTTGCTTTTTGTCAATAGTAAATTTGAAAATGCAACTTAAAATTTATATTTTTAAGAAAATAACTCAAAACAATTCAATCAATATTGTCTAATAGTAAACAAAGTTTTAAAAAATATTGTCTTTTTTATTTAAATATTGATAAATTATTGTCAATGTGGTAATATTGTGGTGTGGGATAAAATCCCAAATTACTATTTAAGGAGATAATTACAATGGTAAACAGATTTGTATTAAATGAAACAAGCTATCACGGTGCGGGTGCTATTAAAGAAATAGCTACAGAAGTAAACGCAAGAGGCTTTAAAAAGGCTTTTGTTTGCTCCGACCCCGATCTCATTAAATTCGGTGTTACAAAGAAGGTTACGGATGTACTTGATAA
Organism: Eubacterium sp.; assembly: GCA_052272245.1. Taxonomy (GTDB): domain Bacteria; phylum Bacillota; class Clostridia; order Oscillospirales; family Acutalibacteraceae; genus Eubacterium_R. The sequence goes on along the minus strand of DAVZKM010000002.1, from coordinate 23,188 downwards.
CGCCAATATTAACTATGAAATCTACAGCGAAATCAAGCCAAATCCAACAATTGAAAATGTTCAAACAGGTGTAGCTGCCTTCAAAGCTTCCGGTGCTGACTGCATTATTGCTATCGGTGGCGGTTCATCAATGGATACTGCCAAAGCAATCGGAATTATTATAAAAAATCCTGATTTTGCAGATGTTCGTTCTCTTGAAGGCGTTGCCCCTACAACAAATAAGTGCGTTCCGATTATTGCAGTTCCTACTACAGCCGGCACTGCTGCCGAAGTTACTATTAACTATGTAATAACAGATACGGAAAAGAACAGAAAAATGGTTTGTGTTGACCCTAAAGATATTCCTGTAGTAGCAGTTGTTGACCCTGATATGATGTCATCAATGCCAAAAGGACTTACTGCAGCAACAGGTATGGATGCACTTACTCATGCTATTGAGGGCTATATTACAGCGGGCGCTTGGGAACTTTCAGATATGTTTCATCTTAAAGCAATTGAAATAATTTCTAAGAGTCTTAGAGGCGCAGTTGAAAATACTCCGGAAGGCAGAGAAGGAATGGCTCTCGGACAGTATGTAGCCGGTATGGGCTTCTCAAATGTTGGTCTTGGTATTGTTCATTCAATGGCTCATCCGCTTGGCGCTCTTTATGATACTCCTCACGGTGTCGCAAACGCTATTATCCTTCCTACCGTTATGGAATATAACGCTCCGGCAACAGGTGAGAAATACAGAAATATTGCAAAGGCAATGAGTGTTGACGGCGTAGACAGTATGACCCTTGATGAGGCAAGAAAAGCTGCTGTTAATGCTGTTAAGAAGCTTTCAAAAGATGTTGGTATTCCTGAAAACCTTAAAGATATTGTCAAGCCTGAGGACGTTGATTTTCTTGCTCAGTCTGCTTATGATGACGCTTGCCGTCCGGGCAATCCAAGAGAAACAAGCGTTGAGGAAATCAAAGAACTTTATCTTTCGCTTATGTAATTAAATGCATATATAAAATAAGTGAGGTTGAATTAACAACCTCACTTATTTTATATTCTAATCTAAGTTAAAGATATAAAAAAGCGATGTGCATTTGCGCATCGCTTTTAGTCTGTTATTAATTATAACTCTTCGCAGTAATCAAAGATTTCAACCGGTAAATCTTCCTTATCGCAGCTGATTGTGAAATAAAAGTTTACATCAGTAGCTTCAGAAAGTTGAGAAAGCATCTCAAAAAACTGCGGAAGCTTCTCGTATTCTCTGCCGACAATTTTAAATGTAGCATCAACAAGAACATCTGTTACATCATAGTTACCGGCGCAAATGCCTGCCAAAAAGCCATAAAACGCTTTATGACCGTTGATGAGATATGTTTCAGTTTCTAAAAGACGAGCTTTAGATGAAACATCATATGTAAGTTTAGGCTCTTTCTCAATGCAAACAACATTGCCGTCAGAGCTTTCAACACAAACATTAACTTGGTCTATAAGCTTCTTAGTTTTTCCTGAGCCTTTATTTCCGATTATGAGTTTAATCATATTAAAATTCCTCCGAGTTTTATTCTAACTATATATTAGCATATACCAAGACGTTTTTCAAGAGTTTCTTTTTCCTTTTCGTAACCCGGCTTGCCTAAAAGGGCAAACATATTCTTTTTATAACTTTCAACACCGGGCTGATTAAATGGATTTACGCCAAGCATATATCCTGAAACTGCACAGGTTTTTTCAAAGAAATAAATCAAATAGCCGATATCACTTGGAGTTATTGTGTCGCACTCAATAACAAGATTGCCTACTCCGCCGTCTGTATGGGCAAGAAGTGTACCCTCTCGTGCCTTTTCGTTTACATAACTCATTTTCTTGCCTGCAAGGAAGTTAAGACCGTCAACATTGCCCTCTTGTTCTGTTATAAGAAATTCATTGTGAGGATTATTGAATTTGATTACTGTTTCAAACATAAGCTTGCTGCCGCTTTCCTGAATATACTGACCGAGAGAATGAAGGTCAGTTGAGAAAATACAAGATACAGGAAAAAGTCCCTTGCCGTCTTTTCCTTCGCTTTCGGCAAACAATTGCTTAAGCCATTCATTGAACATTGCCATACAAGGCTCGTAAGATACAAAGCATTCAAGTTTAGTACCTTTATTATAAAATACGTTTCTTACAGCGGCATACTTAAGCATATCGTTTTCATCGATATTTTCACTGCAAAGTTCATTCTGAGCTTTTTGCGCACCTGCCATAAGAGCATCGATATCAATACCGGCAACTGCAATCGGAAGAAGACCGACAGCGGTAAGAACTGAGTATCTTCCGCCTACATCGTCAGGAACAACAAATGTTTCATAACCTTCTTCGTCAGCAAGACCTTTTAATGTTCCTTTTGCCTTATCGGTTGTTGCAAAAATTCTTTTTGCAGCCTCATCCTTGCTGTACTTGCTGTTTACAAGGTCACGAAATACTCTAAATGCAATAGCAGGCTCTGTAGTTGTACCGCTCTTACTGATAACGTTAACGCAAATATCTTTTCCCTCACAGATTGCTACAACTTCGTTGAGGGCAGACGGGCTGATAGAATTACCGATAAAGTAAATGTCGGGCGTATCTTTCTTAAGTGCATTGTAATTTGGTGAAGTAAGCGCTTCAATAACTGCTCTTGCACCGAGATAAGAGCCACCAATACCGATAACAACAAGAACATCTGCGTTCTTCTTGATATAATCAGCAGCATTCTTAATTCTTGCAAATTCTTCTTTATCATAATTTGTCGGAAGATTTACCCAACCGAGGAAATCGTTGCCTGCGCCGGATTTGTTATTGAGGGTATGAAGAGCCTCAACAGCTTTAGGTGCAATAGCCTTAATATCATCGTTTGACACAATGTCTAACGCATGGTCGTTAAAAAATTTTATAGCCAAAATAATCGCCTCTGTTTCAATAAAATAATGTTTATCTAAAAACTTTCGAATTGATATAATACACTATTTTGTCGAATTATTCAATATCTTTTTATATATTATTTATCATTTTTTTGAAAATATATAAAAAAGAGACAGATTTGACATTTTTGTCGGATTTTAAAGGAATAGTTGATATTTTATTATTACTGCTGTAAACCTCTACCTCGCCTAAGGTATCCCCTGCCTTTATCGGCGCCTTCACTTCATCTTTAAATTTGTATTTATATGTGATATTATTTGAATTTTTAGGTAATAACACCTTTTGATTTGATGAATATTTTGGTTTAATTTTTTTAATTTCGCCTTTTTTTATTTTAACAGATTTAATCTTTGAGTTATCTATTTTTATTTTTTCAATTTTATAATTTGCAAAGCCGTAATCAAGAAGCTGACGTGTCAAATCAAATCTGTCATCACTTGTTTTTGCACCCAAAACTACAGATACAAAGCTGATATTATCCCTTGTAGCCGTTGCACAGAGACAAAAACCCGCATTCGATGTTGTTCCTGTTTTAAGACCGGTCATACCTTTATACTTATTTATTAGCTTATTTGTGTTGTTAAGCTCTGTTTTGCCGTTTCTGAGGCTGTCAAGCCAAACTGTTGAGTATTTTAAAATAAGTTTATGCTTCATAATTTCCTTAGCAATAACGGCTAAATCATAAGCGCAGGAATAATGATTTGTAATTTCATCGTCAAGACCGGTGCAATTTTCAAAATGTGAGTTCTTTAAGCCTAAGGTTTTAACTCTTTGATTCATCATATCCACAAAAGCGCTGTCGCTTCCTGCAACGTATTCACCCAAAAGTGTGCAGGCATCATTTGCCGAAGCTATAACAACTGCCTTAAATAAATCGTTTACACTCATTTTTTCACCGATTTCAAGCCATATTTGAGAACCGCCCTTTGACACAGCTGTTTCTGTTGCCGAAACTTCGTCGCTGAGTTTTATTTTACCGCTGTCAATTGCTTCTAAAATTAACAAAATTGACATAAGCTTAGTGACTGACGCAGGCGACAAATGTTCATATGCATTGTTTTGCTTTATTACCTCACCTGTGTCAAGATTCATTAAAATGCTTGATTTTACATCAATGCTTTTGTTGTCTTTTGCATTAGCGCTCAAAGGAAATGCATATAGTATTGTTATAGCTAAAATAAAACTGATTGCTCTTTTCATATAATCACCCAATAATATTTATTAACTGCATCTTGTTTTAATTACAACATTTTGTTATAATTATTTAAATTAATTACGGAGGGCCAAAAATGAAGGCTGCTTTTTATACACTTGGTTGCAAGGTTAATCAATATGAAACCGAATATATGGCTGAGCTTTTACGCAATGCCGGCTTTGATATAGTAAAGGAAAATGATGAGGCTGATTATTATATTGTTAATTCATGTACAGTAACAGCTACAGCCGACCAAAAAACAAGAAAGTACATCAGAAAATTTAAAAGAAACCATCCAAACTCAACAGTTATTCTTACCGGTTGTATGCCGCAAGCATTTCCTGAAGAAGCAAAAGAATTGATTGATGCAGATATTGTTTTTTCAAATAAAAATGACGGTGATATTCTTTCTCTTATTAATGAATATAATTTAAATAAAAATCGTCTTATAAAAATAGAGAAACACAAAGCAAACGATAATTTTTGGGATTGCTCAATTGACCGTTTCAATGAAAGAATAAGGGCTTTTGTTAAAATTGAGGACGGTTGTGACAGATTTTGTTCTTACTGTATTATTCCAAAATCGAGAGGAAGAGTTCGTTCAAAATCGCTCGATATGCTCAGAAACGAGATTGAAACGCTTTCAAATGCCGGAATTAAGGAAATTGTGCTTGTAGGAATAAATCTTTCAGCTTACGGCAAGGGAGAGAATTTCAACATTGTTGATGCAGTTAAAATTTGTAACGAAAATGACAAAATCAAGCGAATAAGATTAGGGTCGCTTGAGCCGGACCATTTGACAGATGAGATTATCGACGGTCTTGCAAAATGTGAAAAGCTTTGTCCGCAATTTCACATATCTTTGCAAAGCGGTTGCAATAAAACGCTTAAAAGTATGAACAGACACTACACTGCTGATGAATACAAGCAACTGTGCAATAAGCTTCGTTCATCATTTGAAAACGCAAGTCTTACTACAGACATTATGGTTGGATTTAACGATGAATCAGAGCTTGATTTTAACGAAAGTCTTGATTTTGTTAAAACCATTGCATTTGAAAAGGTACACGTTTTCCCATATAGCGAAAGAGCCGGCACGGCAGCATCTAAGCGTGGCGACAATGTGCCTAAGCAGGAAAAGGAACGCAGAACCGCCGTTATGATTGAAGAAACCGAGAAAATACGCCAAGACTATCTTAAAAAACTTGTTGGTACAAACGAAAAGGTTTTATTTGAAAATGAAATTGAACCGAATCTTTTCCAAGGCTATACCAAGAGCTATTTACCTGTCAGAATGAAATATGACAAAAATATCGTCGGCGAGGAATTAGAGGTTAAGATAATCGATTATACCGATGAGTTTTGCATTGCCGAATAAAGATTAGAAGTTTCCTCGTTATCCTTTAATGAGCTGTAGGAGAAAATATAATATCCTTTAATCTTATCTATCTTTGAAATATACGTTATTTGACGTGCAACTATATTTTTTTCTTTTTCAAACTCGTTTTTGCCGCTTTCCCCTGCGTATTCATCATTAAGTCCTGATTTATACATAGGCAGCGCAATATATAGGGCGCACGTGGCATTGTCGCACCATTGCTTTGTTGTTTGCATAAACGGTTGGTTTTCGTTTTTAAAGCCGAAATATATTTGAGGGCATATATAATCAATATATCCCTCGTTAATAGACCATTTAATTACGTCAGCATATAAAGTTGAATAATCATAATCCATATCGGAAGCAGGGCTTATACCAAATGTAACGCTTTTATTAATTGATTTGACTGTAGAATAAACCGATCTAATCATCTTGTTTACATTTTCTCTTCGCCAATCAAAAAGGCTTAGTTCTCCACCGTTACTTTTATATTTTGAATATTCTTTTTTGTCGATGTTTTTGTCCTTAGTCGGATAAAAATAATCATCAAAGCAAACGGAATCAACATTATAGTTTGACAGAATTTCTTCAACGCCTTTTACGATTAGATCTGTTACTTCGTTGTAACATGGGTTAAAATAAATTCCGTTATCAATTACAATTAATTTACTTGTGTTTTGCCATTTGAGAGCAATATTGTTTTTTGCCAGCAATGAAAAATCGTTTCGTTGACTTACTCTGTATGGGTTTATCCACGCCTCAATTGACAAATCATATTTATGCGCCGTATCAATCATAATTTCAAGTGGGTCATATATTAACTTTGCTCCCTGATAACCAAACAAATATTCACTTGTAGGGAAATAATTTGATTTATAAAATGCATCGGCGCAGGGTCTTACTTGAACGGTTACACGGTTAAAGCCTTTATTTGCAAGTTCCTTAAAGGCTTTTGATATTTCTTTTTTAAAAGTTTTTTCATCATTGTTTTTTGTGAATCCCTCAAGCTCGTAATAAGCAATAAAAACACTTTTTATATATGTATTTTGAGCCCGATTATCATGCACATTATCGCTTTTTGGGGCAATTGTGCACCCTGCCAAACAAAAAACAAGAACGATTGATAAAATAATTTTTTTATACACTTGAACACTTCCTAATTTTATAGTAAAATAATAAACGGTGATTGAAATGGAATACAGACTCGGAAATTCAAAATGGGTACATCAAAGAGGAGAAACGGTTGAACTTGTTTGTCCTAATTGTAATAACAAAGTCAATTTTGGCGTTTTTTCAAATTTCGAAAGACGTCTTGCGGTAAAGCCTACGCTTCTTGATACTCAAACAATATATTTTCTCGTATGTCCTGAATGTGCAAGCGTTTATACAGTTGAAGAAGCAAGAGGAAAAGCATTTCAAAAGGGAGAAAAGCTTTCTATAGGAAATTTTGATTTAAAATCGCTTAAAAAGTTTAAATCAGAGATTTAAAACATCGATATTTTAAAGGTCGCACAAAAATGTGCGACCTTATTTTTATAGAATTATACATATAAGACCGTTACAGCCTTCGTTAATAACTCTTTCAATTGTTTCTCTAAACTTGTTTCTCGCATCAATCGGCATACGGTAAAGCTTATTGTTAAGTCCCTCGCTGACAAGCTCGTGAAGCGATTTACCAAATATGTTTGTATCCCAAATTTCTGACGGATTTTCTTCAAATTCCTTTAAGAGATACATAACAAGCTCCCTGCTTTGGCTTTCGCTGCCGACTATCGGCGCAACCTCTGTATAAGTATTGCATTTTATAAGATGTATTGAAGGAGCCTGTGCCTTTAGCTTAACACCGTATCTGCCGCCCTGCTTCATAATTTCCGGCTCATCAAGACTCAACTCGTTCATTTCAGGCATAACTATTCCATAGCCCGTTTCATCAACCTCCTTAAGTGCCTTATTAAACCTTTCGTATTGCTTTTTCATTTGAATAAGATTAATGAATTGACTCATCAAATCTCTTTCATCATTAACCTCAACATTACAGCTTTCAGACAATATTCTATAAAAGAAGTTGTTATCAATATAAACCTTCATATTAATTTTTCCAGTTGACAAATCAAGCGAATTAATATTAATCGAATCAATATATTCGTTTTCTTTAAGTCTTTCGGCAAAAGTTCCTATGCTTCTTATATTTGTTATCACACTTATATTTTCTTTAATAGAAGTATAAATTGACGATTTAAGATAATTATCGCTTTCAAGATTATTAATCCAAGACGGATAATTAATACCGACAGAGCTTACCGGAAATTCATATAAAATGTCTGATAAAATATCGTTAATTTCCTGCTCTGTCATTTCAAGGCAATTAACAGGCACAACAGGCACACCGTATTTATCCGTAAGCGATGAGCAAAGCGCAACTGCTGTGGCGGACTTAGGGTTATCGGTATTCATCAAAACGATAAACGGCTTATCAAGAGCCTTTAGTTCATCAATAACCCTTTCCTCAGCCTCCTCATATTCATCACGTGGAATGGAGGTAATGGTTCCGTCTGTTGTTATAACAAGACCTATTGTCGAATGCTCTGTAATTACCTTTTTTGTGCCTATTTCAGCCGCCATATTAAACGGTATTTCCTCATCATACCAAGGCGTCATAACCATTCTCGGTTGTTCTTCTTCTATATACCCTACCGAACTTGGAACAATATAGCCGACACAATCAATGAGACGAACACGCATTTTAATGTTTTCATTCATACTAAGTTCGACTGCGTCCTCAGGTATAAATTTTGGCTCAGTTGTCATTATAGTTCTGCCTGCGGCTGACTGCGGAAGCTCATCCATAGCTCTTTGCTTTACATATTCATCATTAATATTAGGCAAAACAAGCGTATCCATAAATCTTTTAATAAACGTTGATTTACCCGTTCTTACAGGCCCAACAACACCAATATAAATATCTCCGCCCGTTCTTTTGGAAATATCACTATAAATATCATTATACATATTCATACCCTCACATTCCCGGAACAAGCAATACCCGTCTGGCATCAATAGTATCCGATGTTAATTCGTTTTCGTCAATAATAAGCTTTGAATCGGTTGAAAAACTCTTGGCAATATCCCATACACTTTCGTTTTGCTTTGCAAAATATAATGTAAGTTGCGGTGAATTTGAATTATCAAGCATTTCCTCGGTTGAAATATCCGTTATAAACTCAATATTTTCCTCCTGATAAAGAAAAGCAGTATAATCAATACTAAGCCTTAAATTGATTTTGTTTGTATTATTTATTACAAAATCATAATTTAAAAGACTTACTCCCGCTTCACCGTTCATTTCATTATCGTTAAGTTTTAGTCTGTAAACTTCTTCCTTTTCATAATAGCAAAGCTGTGAGACTTCATCTAAATAGAAAAATCTTAAAAGCACGGCACAATTAAGTGTTGACGATACAATATTTACCTTTACTATTTGTGCATTAAGGTCAATAATTTCAACAATGCTTTTATCATTTTCAAAAGTTAATTCAAAGCTTTTTGAATCATAATAATAAACAGGATTTGATTTAATCAACAGTTTATCTGTTTGGCTTATAGTTTTAAAGTGCGGAATGTACGAATCAACTGAAAAGCTTTCCTCTTCAATTGAGCAAATTTTGTAATTAGCCGTTATTCTGCCGACAGCTTCGATATCACAAAGCTTGTTGTCATTATTTACCTTAGGCTTAACATATAGCTGGCAAACTCTCGCATCAATAATTGAATAATCTGTTTCAAGGCAATTTGCAATATCAATAATTCTGCTTGTTGAGAAATTGTATTTTATTTTATCGTTGTTGCCGCTTTCGCTGCAATAAACAATCGACAGCTCACAATCAAGTTTTAAAAGCATCTTATCTTTTATGATTTTTTTATCCGATACCGAGCAGTCAATATATGTATTGATTATGTTTTTTATTTGACTGTCATTTTTGCTAAGCGAAAAAACTTCGTCAAAATCAACCGACGATACGCCTGTAGCCTTAATATTTAAAACATTCTTTTTTTTGTTCCTGATAAAAGCATTTTCGCACGAGGAAAGACAATGTGCGCACCTTTTGCAAAAAACGTTTATTTGAGCATTCAAAGCCGAATGGATGTCGATTCTGCGCTGATTTACAAGGCGGCTATTTGAATAAGCGGTTAAAACATTGACCTCGGCAAAATCAGGATAATCGCAAGACGTTATGTCAAATGTTCTTGAAAACTCTTCTTCAAATATATTGGAAAGCGTAGAGCCGTCACTTGTTTTATACATAACCGTGATTATGCTTTTTCCATAAATAATAATTGACGAGGACGATATATCATAATCGGCGACAACGTTTTTGACGCAACATTTTACAAGAGCGTCGATATCGTCAAGATATTGCGGTAAATTAAGCTGAAAATCAACGTCAAAGTTTTCGTTTATTCTTTGTCTTGTTTCATTACAGTTTATTTCTTTAAATTCTTTGCTAAGCTCCATAACGAATCTCCTTTTCAGTTTCTATCAATACATATGCAGCAAAGCAAAGCGATATTACAAGGCTTATTCAATTTTATTTGATAAACAGTAACGGGTGTAATGAGCGATGATTAAATTATAAAATGGGATAATGAACATAATGCCATGTTCTCATTAGTTCATTATCCCTCACACGCTGTAATATTAGATTTAGAACAAGGAAACGAAATACCGATAATCTCGTGCAAAACCAAAAAATTTAAAAAATCTTAATCAGCTTTTAATTTTTTCTTTGACAGATTCATAAAGCTCTACAACCTTAAATTTAGGCGAATACGTATTTGACACCAGCTTCATTTCGTCGTCGTCTAAATAATCACTCATAGATTCACTGCAGGCTGAAAGGCAAACACTCGGAAAAACAATGCACCACCAATTATGCCCTTTTCCCTCGCCTATTTCAATTTTAAGTGAATTATATTTGCCGGCAGGAAGCGTAAAATCGTCATAAACACGGGTTTTGAAATATTCTTTAACAACGTTTACTTTGACTTTATACTCTAAACCCTTTGATTTTAAATAATCGTTGCACATATCGGTAATTTCTTTAGTATTGTTTTTTGCATTTTTAATTGCTTCGTCAAGAGTTTTGCCGCCGATTATTTCCTGCGTATTTTCAAGAATATAATTTTTGAGCATAAGCTTGATATTTTGGTCCTCTGTCGAGTCAGAATTAGCGAGAATATGAAGCCTAAAAACCTTATTGCTAATTTCTTCGCTTGTTTTAACCGCCGCCGCAACAGGCTGTGCGATACCTAAAATAAGTACAAATGATAAAAAAATCGGAATAAAAAGCTTATTGAATTTCAAAATAAAAAACCTACCTTTCAACTTAATGATTGGTAGGTTTTGTTAATTTTATTCAACCTTTGCAAATTTTTCGCCGATTTCTTTAAGTATATATTTACCGTTACTTTGCTGTGTGAGTTTTTCCTGAAGAAGCATCACGGTATTTTCTCTTATAGAAAAAGTTACCGTTACATTATCTGCAAATTCGCTGTTTTCAATATTTGCATTAAACTCGGAAAGCAAAATATTAAATCTGTCATAAAAGCTGTAATCAACGCTAACGGTTAATACCTTGCAAGGTGCCATAGTAATTATATGCCCTGCTTCAACCGCAATTTTAGATGAATGAGAATATGCTCTTATAAGGCCGCCTGCACCTAAAAGCGTTCCGCCGAAATAACGAGTAACAACAACGCAAACGTCTACTAAATTTTCTTTAAGAAGCACATCAAGCGTAGGAACACCTGCCGTTCCACTCGGCTCGCCGTCATCGCTTGAGCGCTGAATATTATTTTCTCTCAATATAAATGCAGAAACATTATGCGTAGCATCCCAGTGCTTTGACTTTATTGAATTTATAAAATTCATTGCTTCCTCTTGCGTTTTAACAGGCTTGACATAACCTATAAAGCGTGATTTCTTTTCAATAAATTCGTCTTTGCTTTCAAATTCAACTGTTTTATATTCTTTCATATTTCACCGACAAAAAACAAGGCAACGATAAAACACCGTTGCCTTCATTTTTTAGATTAGCCTTTTTTTGCATATCTCTTATTGAATCTGTCAACACGTCCGCCTGTATCAACAAGCTTCTGCTTACCGGTATAAAACGGGTGGCACTTTGAACAGATGTCAACCTTCAATTCGCTTTTTGTGCTCTTAGTTTCATAAGTAGCGCCGCAAGCACACTTAACTGTGCAAGTATCGTAGTTTGGATGGATGCCGTCCTTCATTTATTTTCACCTCTTTACTGGTTTTCTACATTTCGCTTTGATATATTACCACAAGTTGCGAGCAAATGCAAGTATTTTTTAAAATTATTTATATATACATACCTTTTCAAGACAGAACGAATATAAAACTGCCTCTTTAACAGGCTTTTTAAGTTTTTTTTCAATAGCCATGCGGTAAAATGCTATTTGCTTTTTGTATCTGTCAAGAAGTTCATTTTCATTTTTCACTCTATCAGTTTTATAATCGACAAGTATAAGTTCACCGTTTTCTTCAAAAACGCAATCGGCAATTCCCTGAACAAGTATATCGTTATTAAATTTGATATCATAAATATCGTTTGCTTTTACGAAGGTTGAAACCTTAATTTCACGATAAATATTATCAGAATTAAACATTCTGCTTGCAAAACTTGATGAAAAGAATGAATTAAGTTTTGCTTGGTCAAGGACGTTTGCTTGCTCGTTTGATATAAAACCGCAACTAAGAAGCCTCAATATTTCTCTTTCAAGGTCGTTTTTAGCTTTCTCATAATCGCAATACTGCATAAAGGTATGCATAGCCGTGCCACGCTGTGCAGGTGTCATTTCAGCCTTATTCATAAAAGCAGGCTTGGATGAGGTAATAAATTCAAAATTACTGTCGCTGTCGTCAAGCGATGAAGCGGTCATTTTTGATGCAACAGTCGAAAGCGGCAAATATTCATATTTATATGAAAGCTTATCACTAATTTCTTTAATAATCTCCTTATCAGGCTCTGCTACAACTTCTTTTTGCACTTGCTTACTGTATTCTTCAGGTTCGATAATACTTATGCTCATATCAAATTCTGTCAAATCCGGTAAAACAGGTATTTCTGAATAATCTCTTAACACTTTACCATCCTTATGAAACAGCGCACAAAGAAGAAGCAAATCGCCGTCATTAGTACAGGAATTAACGGTATAAGGCGTTATTTTTCCGCTTACGAGATTTGCAACAAGCTTTTTGTTGACATTTCTTTCTAAGTTTTGACATGAAATAAACGAAATAAATTGCTCCTTAGCTCTTGTCATAGCTACATATAATACTCTTAAATTTTCACTCATTAATTCATTTGCATTTTTTGATTTAATAACTGCATAAGGAAGAGACGGAACATTATACATCATTTCCTCATTATGAATTTTAACACCAAATCCATATTTTGTATTAATCAGTAAATCATCGCTAAGTTCGTCTGTATTATACCTTCTTGACGCACCGGCTAAAATGCATACAGGAAATTCAAGGCCCTTAGAATGGTGAATTGTCATAATTGTAACAGCGTCATCATTCCCTGAAAGCGGTGCCTTTGAATCAACATTTGAATTTGATTCAATAATTTTATCAACGTATCTGATAAAAGATGTCAATCCAATATTAACACCTGCATCAAATCTTTGTGCAAAAGAAATTAATGATAAAATATGTTGATACCTTTGCTCACCGTTTCCCATAGCGTTTATAAATGCAACTATTCCCTTTTCTTCAATAAGATATCTTATAAAATTAGAAACTGACATAGTCACGCTGAGTTTTTTCAAATTCTTAATATCATTAACAAAAGCAACAGCTTTAGTCATTTTTGAATTTGCTAAAGAAAAATAGAAATTTTTATATTTGTTTTCAATTCTTATTTCGGCAAGGTCATCCGGTGTGAAGCCATAAATCGGCGACATCATTGTTGAAATAAGCGAAATTTCCTTAGTAGGATTATCAATTGTTCTCAAAAATGATAATATTATCTTAATTTCGTTGCTTTCAAAAAGACTGCTTGAATTATCACATACAACAGGTATTGCCATATCGGTAAATACTTCTACATAATCCTCGACTATATTTTTCATTTTTCTGAAAAGAACTGCAAAGTCGCTGTATCTTATGTTTCTATATGTGTCTCCATCCTTAATTTGCTCTTTGTTTTTAACCTTTTCCTTTATAAGCTTAGCAATTTGCAATGCCTCTATCTTATTTGTTTCCTCACCCTTTACCTTATCAATTATATTAATTTGAGCACAAACAGCATCATTTTTCTCATATTTTGCGCCGTAATTAAGCCAATCCTGCTTATCATAATTAATTTCGCCGACTTTTTCACTCATAAGCCGAGAGAAAACGAAGTTCACGTAGTCACAAATACCCTTTGCACTCCTGAAATTCTTATCTAAAATGATTTTAGAACTTGTATTACTGTCTTTTCCGTCATAAAGCGCATAGGATTTTCTTTTATCATTAAAAATATTAGGCATTGCAAGTCTAAAGCGATAAATGCTTTGTTTTATGTCTCCAACGGTAAACAAATTATGTCCGTTTGATAGATATGTAAACAGCAAATCCTGCGCTTCATTTGTATCTTGATATTCATCTACAAGTATTTCTTCAAACTCGTCTGAAAGCCTGTTAGCAAGGTTTTTTTTGACGATTTTATCCCCGTCAATGCCAAATAAAAGATTAATGGCAAAATGCTCAGTATCGGAAAAAGTATATGAATTTCTTTCATTTTTTTCCTCCATTAAGCGCTTGTCAACCTCTTTAACGATATCAATAAGCTTAATCATAATCGAATAAAGTTGTTTGAGATTATTTTTATGTTCTTCGCAGGAGCAAATAAAAAGGGGTGGTATTTTTTTTGTTAAAATTCCTTTATATGCCTCTCTGTTTGCCTTAATAAGATTAGCAACAAATTTGTCAAGTTTAGTCGTTCTCGGCAACGTTGGAAACTTAGGAATTCCTGATTCAACCGTTTCATCCCAAGAAGAGTTTATTTTTTTACTAAAAGCATCAATTATTTTAGCGTCATCTTGAAATGTCACTTCAAAGTTTGAATATAACTTTTCATCATTAATTTCTTTAATTAAATCAAAATTGCCGTTTACGCTTTGTTTGGCAAGCGAAATAAGATAATTTGCCTCATCAATAACGTATTTATACCAAACCGAGTTTTCAAACGGTATTTCAGGATTGTAAAGCTCCGCCATATTATATGCCCAGCGATAAGGGAACGGCTGAGCATAAATAAATCTCCTTATCCTTTTAATAACATTTATAAAAGGCTTTTCGCTGTCAGGCTTATTAAAATGTTCCAGAACCTTAATTAGTAAATCATCGTTTTCTTCAAAATGCTCGTCGATAATGTTATTTATTATGTTATCTTCAAGTAGGCTTGATTCATTTTCGTCCAAATTTGTAAAATCCTGATTAATACCAAGTTCGAAAAAATTTTCTCTGACAAGTCTTATGCAAAACGAGTCAATAGTGCAAATTTGCGCATTGCTCATTAAATTAAGTTGCCTTAATGCATTTTTGTTAAAAGGCTCATTTCTTAAAATATCCTTTAAAGACTTGGTGATTCTTGATTTCATTTCGGCGGCGGCATTGTTGGTAAAAGTAACAATAAGCAGCTTATCAATATCAACAGGATTTTCTTTATCAGTTATTTTTTTGATTACCCTTTCAACAAGAACGGCAGTTTTGCCCGAGCCTGCGGCAGCGCTTACAAGAATATTTCTGTTTCTTGCATTAATAGCATCATTCTGTTGTGTTGTCCATTCCGGCATCGTTTTCAAACTCCTTGCTTAAGCTTTCAATAACTTGCTCATCTTTCAAATTTGCTCCGATTCTATTATAAATCGCTTTAGTATTGGCGCAAATATCACTATAGTCACAATAATCGCAGGTATTTAAATGCGTTGAATTTTTTATAGGCGCACGCTCAATTAATCCATTTTGAAGTTCATTTCCCATTTTTTTAACAAGTAAATTTATTTTTTTATGGAGCAATCCAAGCTGTTCAAGCGTTATCAAATCGCCTTTTACACCATTTGCACTTGCGCTGACAGGAATATATTTACCTTCAAGTTCATGTTCCATTGCTTTCGCAATCGCATTATCATCATCAGAAAGCACAATTCCATTCATTTTAAATCTTGATTCTTTTTTGCTTTCTAAATTGATTTTGGCCTCAATCGGCGAATTGAAATTGAGTATATTTCTTGCAGCGTGCATATAAAGAACGCCGGCAGGAACACCGTTAAGCGCAGCAGTTTCGTCATCACAAAGAGCAAAAAGATAAACAAACATTTGCAAATTAAGCCCATCTAAAATATCTGAAAGTTTAAATTTCTTAACTCCTGACTTATAATCAACAACTCTTACATATTTTTCGCCGTTAAAATCATAAACGTCTACACGGTCAATAGAACCTCTTATTTGAATACTTCCTCCGCTTTCAAGGGATAATGATTGCGGTTTAACTTCTCCGTCTTTATCTATTGACAATTCAAAGGCTTTTGCCTCAAAATCACAATTTTTAAATTCGTTTGACAAATGCACAACAACATCATAAACAAGTTTTGATAATCTTTTATAATTATAATCAAAATGCTTGTTTTGACCTTTAATCAATGACATATTATCTTCAAAATATTTAGTTATGTATTTATCAACAAGTTCTTTAATTTGAGCGTAATCAAGAGTTGATAATCTCTTGGTTCCTACCTCTGATAAAATCATTTCAAGAACAAAGTGAATAAGAGTGCCACGTTGCATAGGATCAATCTCAGCTTTAGTTCTTTTCTTAGCTGAAAGACCGAATTTGCAAAAATATCTAAACGGGCAGTTATAAAAATCTTCAATTCTTGATGCTGAGATATACATATCCTTTCCAAAAAGTTGCGTTGCTTTCTTTTTATCTTTAATAATCAAAGGTTTGTTTTGGGCAATATATTCAATCGATGAATATCTGCTGTCATTTTTAAAATATTCTTTGAGTGATGAGTAAAAAGGTGTATTTTCATAAAATCTTTCACTCATAAGTTCAAATGCGTTTTTATCAGTTTCAACGAGGTCAATATCTTTAAAATGAGAAAAATCGTATTCTTTAAAATCATTATACTTTTGCTCTATATCAGTTACAATTTCTGACGGCGAATAGTCTTTACTGTTTCCTTTAAGATAAGAAATATAAAGTTTGTCACTTGCACAAGAGCATGCCATATATGCAAAATATCTTTCCTGGAGATTAATAATTTCGCCATATGAATAAAGTTTAAAATCATTATCAAGCATAATCCTGCGTTCCGACTCGGATAATAGACCGCCGCCGTTTACTGCCTGCGGAAATTCACCTTCATTAGCACCCAAAACAAATACGGCTTTAGGATTATCTGTTCTGATTCTGTCAGCCTGACCTATTTGAACATTGTCAATTCCGCTTGGTACGGTACCCAAATCTTCACTTGAGATAATTAGGGAAAACATTTGAGCGTAGGTTTTTAAATCAATTTCGCCAAGAGTTGTTGCGAGCTGATTTAAAATATTCATTATAAGCTCCCAAACCCTTCCCTGTTCATTCGCAAGAGAGTAAAAGCCGTTTTTATCAAGTTCTATGGCATATTCTTTAATTTTTTCGTCAGCTTTATATGAAATTAAAGTATTATAAATTGCTTCGCTTATTTCTCTTGAATCCCTGCTTTTAGCGACGGACTTAAAAACAACAAGCGGTTTAATAAGCTTTTCTCTTGTTTCGTTTATTTTTTTTAGCGCTTTTTTATCGCTTTCGTCTAATTCCTTTACAAAACCCTTAGTTGAATTATTAAACGGCTTTGTCCATTTTAAGCCATTGATATTCCAAAGAAAAACGTAATTTTCAATATCGTTTATATCCTCATCCGAAATGTCGGTAAGTCCTGTTTTGGCGAGGCTGAGAACATCGTCGCTTTTGAATGAAAAATTAATACATCTAAGCATAAATTCTATCATTACTACAAGCGACTGAGAATTAATCGGCTGCCTTTCATCTTTAAAATAAGGCACCTCATATTTTGAAAAACTATATTCAAGTTCACTTAAATATTTATTTAAGTCACGTGTTATAACCGCAATTTCTGATGCTTTATATCCATTTCTCAATAGTGATTTAATTTTTCTTGATACATAATCACATTCGTCAGATATATTTTTAGATGCGTAAATATGTATGTTTTCATTAGAATTAAGAACGCTGTTGCAATTTTCAAAAAAGTGCCTTTCTACAGTTTTTAATTCAACATTATTGAATCTAAAATTATTCTCTAATTTAACGATTTCGGTTTTAACATTTGATTTATCGGCAATTTTTTTTATGATTTTAGCTGAATTGTTTACATAGGCGAATAGATTAAAATTATCTCCGCTATCATACGAATCACTGCAAAGAGTAATTGTTACGCATTTTGATTCGCTTATTATCAATTCAAGAAGCTTATATTCCTGCGCTACAAAGCCGTTAAATCCGTCAATAAAAATATATTTATCCTTAAAATAATTTTTATCAAAAATTTGGTTATAAATTCTGTTGAGTTCATTTGAAGAATCGTTAAATTTACCATTAATAAGTTCTTCAAAACTGCTCATAACAAGTGAAATATCACTTAATTTCTTAAACAAAACATCGTTTTCAATATTTTTAGACAATTCATTAATTTGCAAAGAATCAAGATTACAAGATTTCATTTCATCGTAAATTTTAATCATTGATGAAACAAAGTTCAGCGAATCGAGCTTTTTATTAAAAAGCTGAAATTTATCTTTGCATGCATCGATAGCTTGGCACATTAATATAACCTTGCCTCCTTTGGAGAGAGCAGGCAAAGTATTGCATCCGTATTTCTTTTTTACATCGTTTGAAATACGGGAAAAAGACGAGTTGTCAACACTGTTGACCATATCCTCGCCTAAATCCATTAAAAGTCTGCGTTCTGCAACAAGAGAATATTGCTCCGGAGTTAAGAGTATTATATTATTCTCTCCACTTACTACAAGTTTTTTTATTTCATTAAAAACAAAACTGCTTTTTCCGCAGCCGCTTCTGCCAAATACAAATCTTAACAAAAAATCACCTATTATCTTATAGCGTCTTCCGGTTTAATTATACCTTTATCAAGCATATTATCATAAGCGTCAGCCCAAAAAGAGTACATTGGTCTTGCTAAATCAAATGCAAGCTTTAATTCATCAATAAGAGACGGAGAATTAATCCTGTTCATATCAAACGAACCATAGCTAAACTCCATATTTTTTGCACTCAAATACGGTTTTATATCTTTTGGCGCATCAGGATACATATCTTTTTTATAGTTATCTCTTGCATTATAAGTAAAACCGGCCTGCTTGCATGCATCAACAGCATCTAACCACCTGCCCGGATGCTCAATAATAAGATTATGAACTTCTTTAAATGCCGATTGTTTCCACGTCCAAAAAGCCAAACCGTATCCAAAACTGTCAGGATAAAATTCGAAGTAGAAAAACGGAGCTGATGGATATTCTTTTTTATATCTTCTAAGCATCAACCACATATTTTCTCTGTATTTTATCTTACTTCTGTTTCCACGTGTGTCTCTGTATATTCTTGAAACGCTCCTTACAGGATCTGTCAGCATTTTATCGTCAATATCATACATTAAGCCGCTTAAATCGAGAACAATTTGCCTCATAGGAACAGTTATTCCCTCTTTGAGTTCAAGCTTATGTTCTTCATAAAATTCCTTAGAGTCATTAAATCTGTTTAAGCAAAGAAGCTCAATACTTTCGGGCTTTATTCCTTTAAAATTATATTTACTCATTTTAAAAGTCCTTTATCTTCCATTTGTTGTGCGGCTAAGAGTGTGCAAAGCTTGGCACTGTGGAAATTTAAACCGCCCTGAATCCATGCATAATACGGTTCTCTGATTGGTGCATCAGCAGAAAGTTCAATTGATGAACCAAGAGTAAATGCACCTGCCGCCATAACCACCTTACTATCATATCCGGGCATATCCCAAGGTTCAGGCAAAAGATAACTGTCAATAGGGCTGCCGCTTTGAATCCCCTGGCAAAAAGCGACAAGACTTTCACCGTTTTCAAGCCCTAAGGATTGAACAATATCGTGCCTGATTTCATTATAGCGAGGAGTAACATCATATCCGAAGCATTCAAATAATGCCGATATGTAAACAGCACTCTTAAGTGCCTCGCCGACTGTATGAGGGGCAAAAAACAAACCCATATAAAGTTGCCTGTTCATACCGATTGTTGCGCCGACTTCTTTGCCAAGTCCCGGTGTCGTGAGCCTGTAAGCACATTTTTCAACAAGGTCCTTGCGGCCGGCAATATAACCGCCGGTCGTTGCAATTCCTCCGCCTGCATTTTTAATCATGGAGCCTGCGATTAAATCAGCGCCGACCTGTGTCGGTTCACTTTTTTCTACAAATTCGCCGTAGCAGTTATCAACCATTACAATTACATTAGGATTTCTTTTCTTGACAATTTCACAGACCTTACCAATTTCATCAACAGAAAGGCTTGGTCTTAGTTCATAGCCTCTGCTTCTTTGAATATAAACCATTGTGGTATTTTCGTTAACTGCGTGTTCTATTGCCTCATAGTCAAGACGTTCGTTTTTAAGTGCTACTTCTTGATACTTAATTCCAAAATCCTTAAGCGAACCCATTCCCTCACCGCTGATACCGATAACATTGTGAATAGTGTCATACGGTGTGCCCGAAACGCAAAGCATTGTGTCTCCCGGTCTAAGAACGCCGAAAAGTGCTGTTGCCAAAGTGTGCGTACCGCAAGTGAAGTTGTGGCGAACTAAAGCTGATTGAGCACCTAAAACCTGTGCCCATACCTTATCAAGAGCTTCTCGGCCGATGTCGCCGTAGCCATAGCCGGTACTTGCACAAAAATGGCTTTCTGAAATTCTGTTATCGATAAAAGCCTTTTGCACCTTTTGCTGATTAAATTCTGTTACTTCGTCTATATATTCAAATTGTTTTTTGCAAAGCTTTAAAGCATTATCAGAAGCATCCGTTATTCTTTTATCAATTTTAAAAAAATTGTTCATTTATACATTCTCCAATAGCCGATATTTTCAAATCCGAGTTTTTTATAAAGCTCTTCATTTTTGTCCTTGTCACGCATTAAATACACATTTCCTTTGATATCGCAAACCATTGCGCTGACCAAAGCACTTGCGTACCCCATTCGCCTAAATTCAGGACGAGTTGAAACTGAAGTTAATATTGCATTATCGTTATAAATTGATGAAAATATACCGCTTGAAACAATTTCATCATTAACACTCAATGTAACAGCCTTTGCAGCCCCGTGCCTTATTCTGTGGCTTACGTCAACATACCAGCTTTCAAAGTCGGCAGATGAGTAATCCTCCAAATTAAACAAATCCATTAACTTCGGATATTCATCAATCTGCGCATAATTTATAGTCTTTTCATATTTTTTATTTGTCGCCATAATTATTCCGTAATCGTATGTGAAAGACAATTTTAAATCATCGCCGCAAAGGATTGAATTAAATCCAAGCGTTTTAAAAAAATCGTCAAGTTCAGTTATGTCGAAGTTTTCATTATGGCAAACGGTATAATCATTATCAAGACGTGAAATTATCGCTGTTATATTTTCGTTTTCATCAACTTGCTTATAAAAAAGCGCAAAGTTATATTCCGTTGAATATGCCTTTAATAAAGACATAATGCGAACGTAAAATATATCGTCCTTATTAAAAGCATTAAATTCATCCGGATTATCAATTAGTTTAATCATATAGCTCAGGTAGTAATTTATTTAACAGCTTTCTTGTATTTTCTATATCCTCACTCTTAACAACGCTTGATGAAGAGTGAATATATCTGCTTGGAAGCGAAATAGCAATAACTCTGCTTCCTTTACCGCTTGTTTGAATTGCGCCTGCATCATTTCCGCCTGCAATTGCGGTTTTAGTCTGACAAGGGATATTATTATCGTCTGCAATTTTTCTTGCAAGCTTATATAAATTCTTATCGTAAACAGTTCTGCCGTCCATAAATGAAATAACAGGACCGTTACCCAAAACGCATACCCGATTACCGCCTGTAACGCCGCACAAATCAGCCGCAGTAGTTGTTTCTAATATTACAGAAATATCAGGCTGAACGTCAAAAGAGGTACATTTAGAGCCTCTTAAACCAACCTCCTCCTGAACGTTGAAACAAAAATATGTGTCATATTCAAGGTCGCAGTTAATAAGCTCAATCATAATCATACAGCCGATTCTGTCATCAAGCGATTTCGCTTTGATAAAGCCGTCGCCGAACTCATAATAATCACTTGAAAAATACGCAAAGTCACCCAAAGAAACAAATTTTTCGGCATCTGACTTATCCTTAGCGCCGATATCAATAAAAAGGCTTTTAAAACTTACTGCCTTATCCTTTTCTTCAGAAGAAAGAAGATGAACAGGCTTTAAACCTATTACGCCGTCAATATTATTAATTGTCACTTTTCTGTCAGCGACAATTCTTGCATCAATACCTCCAACGGGTGCAAATTTCAAATATCCCTCATTTGTGATATCGGTAATAATAAATCCGACTTCGTCCATATGAGCGCAAATCATTACCTTTTTATTTATTCTTTTTTTGCCCTTTTTAAATGCGATAATTGAGCCTAATGCGTCAACCTTGTATTCGCATTTATCCTTAATTTTTGAAATAATATAATTTCTTACAGCACTTTCATCGCCGGACGTACCGTTTAATAAGCATAATTCCTTAAGCATGCGGCTCACCTGCCTTTTCACCGATATAAGCGCAAATCAAATTGCTTACGCTTTCAATATCATTTATGTCAACAATTTCGCAGGGCTGGTGCATATATTTTTCAGGGATTGATATAAGAGCTCCTTTTATACCGCTTTGACAAAGAGTAAGAACATCGGCATTTGTGCCCGTATTGCCTGACATAATTTCACATTGATACGGTATATCGTTTTTCTTTGCAATATCAACGAGTGTTTTTGAAATATTCTTATCAAGAATAGGAGAAAAGCCTATCATTGCGCCCTTTCCAATTTCTCCGCAATCAGCCTTATCACAATTAGGGGTGTAAGCAAAAGAAACATCAACACTTATAAATTCATCAACGCCCTTAGAATATGCGCCGATTTTAGCACCTCTTGTACCAAGCTCCTCCTGAGAAGAAAACATAACGGTTACTTTACAAGGAAGATTTTTAAGCCGTTCAAGACATAATAAAATTGATGCAACACCTGCTCTGTCATCAAGACAGGAGGCGGAGAATTGACTGTTTAAAAGCGGCGTAAAATTACGCTTGAATGTAATCTTATCACCAAGTGATACAAGCTTTTCGATTTCTTCCTTATTCATTCCGACGTCGACTGAAATATCCTTAAATTCAGGCACCTTTTTCTCATCATCGGCAGTTTGCAAATGAGGCGGCAGGGTTGAAATTACACCTTTAACCTCTTCCTTTCCCCAAACAGAAACCTCGTAACCCAAAAGCATTCTTCTGTCAATACCGCCACAGGGATTGACCTTAATAAATCCATCGTCTGTTATAT
>DAVZKM010000001.1:0-32032 GCA_052272245.1 Eubacterium sp. | reverse complement strand
CTTTATGATTCAAGCTTGACCTGCTTTGACACGGTATGCTATACTTATGATGAAAGCGGTATCAGAACAAGTAAAACCGTAAACGGTAAAACAACTTATTACAATACTAAAGACGGCGTTATTCTTTCGCAAACTGATGGAACAGATACAATGTATTTCCAGTACGATACAAGCGGAGTACCGCTCGGATTTATATGGAACGGCACTCAGTATTTCTATATGACAAACCAAATGGGTGACGTTGTAGCGATAACAGACAGCATAGGCTTCTTAATTTCAGGTATTTTAGATTGGATTTCTGACGGGAATTTAAATAATAAAATTCGAATACCATTCGTCAAAGGCTGGATGAATATTCTTAATTAAAGAAAGGATGAGTGTTATGGCAAAAAAAGTTATAAAAATATTTTTGCTATCGATTATGATGCTCTTTATATTGATTCTTTATGGTGGATTCATTGGCGGCGATATAGGAGTTATCCAATTTATAGTTCTAACAGTCTTATCTCTTTTTCTTATTGTAATTTATTTTGGAGAAAGAATCACTGAAAAATCTATAGCTTCAGTATTGTTTATGAGTATTATAATTTCAGCTCTTGGTTCGGGAGTTTACTATTGGATAAATACAGCATTTGATAATCAAGCACCTACTAAACAGTATCAAATTCAAATTACTGATTTACCGGAAGGAAGAAATATTGATGATGGTTTTTATTATCGTGACAAAAATGGTGATGAAATATATTATTCAGAATTTCGAATTATACCGTTTGATTTTGAGGTCGGAGACAAAGTAGAAGTCAAAGAATTTAATGGCACTTTTGGAGTAAAGCATTACAAATTTTCTAAAATTAGCTAAATATAATTGTCTATCTATATGTATTAATTTTTTCTTTTTTTTGCAATAACAATTAATAAGATAAGAGTAAATTCTGTCACATATGGTGCAATAAAAGATGTAATATCAAGTGTTGCTTCATCAATAAAAAAATATATGTGGAATCAATTGAAGACAATTATATAGGAGGAAAGAAAAGCTCAAAATGAATAAGCAATATGCATCCATTCTTTATCAATGTTTTTTGCAAGAAAGCCTATTTTATATAGCACTTTTTATAATATGCTTCATAATTTTTATAATTGAGATATTAAGAAAAAAACAAAAAAAGCAATTATTGCAGAACTATTAATTATGACATTTGCCTTGGCAGGAATTTTTACCATATTAATTCCTATTCAACTTGATATAAATCAAAATAATACAGTTCAAACAAACTATTCAACGGGATATCTTTATACCCAAAGTGCACACAAAAGTTTTTCCCTTGCTACACCATATCTTTTTGAAACTGATGATTATAATATTGAGCTTAGTGTTGTAAATGGTATGCCTAAAAAGGTTAAAAATGGTACTATAATTTATTCCAAGCATTCAAGAGTTCTGCTCGAATACTCAGGAACTGATGACAGTGATAATTGGTAAAAAATAAAATTATATATCAATTTGTTGTTATTATACTTAAAGTGGGCTGTTGGCAGTTCATCTTATGGTAGTGCTATAACTATTGAAATTAAGCTATATGCAGGAAAGGCTTTGTCTACAAAAGCTTATTTTACTTACAAAGCATATACTAATAAGTTTGTTACTTTCGACAACAGTAAAAATTATGCAAAACAAGTGGCACTAAGTTCGTATTTTGATGAAATGGGCGATGCAATATATGAAATGGTTAAATCCATACACAGTAGCTCGCTAAAAGGAAGAACTAGAAAAGGAATAGCCGCTGAATTAGCAATCCACTATTATCTTTATAAAATGAATTATAAAACTAGTCATACTAAAATTACTGATATTGGTGGAACCAACATAGATTATAACGCAAAAGATTTTGAAAACATTGCAAAAATTCCTAATACTTTTTCTAATGTACTTAAAGGCGTTAAATCTACAATTAATAAATATAAATCAACGATTTAAAACACATGGAGGATTGTTATTATGAAAAAAGCACGAAAATTAATAATACTATTCATTTTTATAGTGATGATTTTTTCTATTTCTTCTGTTTTAATGTATAATTCTTATGAAGCCAAAGTAAGCAAAGATTATAACACTATTGAATATAACAATAATATATATATTAATATTGATTCGTTACCTGAAGATTGCGTGTTAGATAAAAATATAAAGGCATATCAAGAAGGAAATTCTCTTTATTCTCAATGGTTAGTTTCGCCTATGTGTTATATTTCAAATGACAAAGAATATATAGAAATAATAACCGAGGATGACACAATTCCTTATAAAATACTGTATTATAAACTAGATAAAATTTAAATATCAATAGAATAATGCACAAGGGAACGATTCTTTTGTGTTAAGTAATATGGGCAGGATGAGAAATCATCCTGCTTTATTTTTAAATCAGAGCATATTTTTATGCTGTTTTGAATCATATGGATAGTGGATTTGAATTATCTTCATATTTCACTTCAAATCACCAAAAATTAAAGGCTGCGAAGATTCAAAGCTATTTTTAGCATAGTTTCTTCACAGCCTTTTTTATCATTGTATTGTTAATTTTAAAATCCAAAAATGAAGCAAATACAGCAAGGCGACCGACGGTTACCTTGCTGTAAAAACTTATTTAATTAACGCTACGAGGCCTACGCCGAGGCCGCTGACAGCCATAAGAGCCGCTAAAATTACTGCGGTTACCTTAACCCATTTTTGTTGCATTGTTTATATCTCCTTATTTCATAAGCTCGTCAGCATCGTCAAGAAGCTTTTGAGCAATTTCCTTTGCATTTTCCTCGCTTGAGCCGATAGCGGTAATGTATGCCTTGATCTTAGGCTCTGTGCCTGACGGACGAACGATTACTTTGTTACCGTTTGTAAGCGTGTAAGCAAGAACATTTGATTTAGGAAGAGTGATTTCGCTTTCCTCTCCTGTGTTAACAATTGTTGATTTTGAGGTCTTGTAATCGTCAATCTTAGTAACCTCATATCCTGAAAATGATGAAGGCTTGTTATTTCTTAAGTTGTCCATAATAGCCGCCATTTTTTCCATTCCTGCCGCACCCTCAAAGGTGTAGCTTTGAACGGTATTGCAATAGTAGCCGAACTCGTCATAAAGACCGTTCATAACGTCAATAAGAGTTTTGCCCTGAGATTTATAGTATGCTGCCATTTCGCAGATGAGCATAGAAGCAACCACAGCATCCTTATCCCTTGCGTGAGTGCCTGCAAGATAGCCGTAGGACTCCTCAAAACCCATTACAAAATCGCTTGCCTTGCCCTGCTTTTCAAGCTCGGTTATAAGTTCGCCGATATATTTAAAGCCTGTGAGAAGATTTTTAAATGTGCAGTTGTATTTCTTTGCAATAACTTCTGCAAGGTCAGTTGATACAAATGACTTAACTGCAATTGAACTTTCGGAAAGTGTACCTTGTGCCTTTTTCTGCGATAAAAGGTAATTGAGAAGCATTGCGCCGACTTCGTTACCCGTCATAAGCTGAAAATCGCCCTTGCCGTTGTTGACTGCAATGCCTACTCTGTCGCAATCGGGGTCTGTTGCAAGGAGCAAATCAGGTTTAACACTTTCTGCAAGCTTGAGCGCACATTCAAACGCTTGCTTAATTTCGGGGTTAGGGAAGGGACAGGTTGGAAAGTTACCGTCGGGATTTTCCTGCTCAGAAACAACAGTAACCTTTTTAACTCCGATTCTGTCAAGAATTTTTCTTACCGGCTTGTTGCCCGTGCCGTTTAACGGTGTGTAAATAACATTGAGGTCAGCTTTTTCACAAATTCCGTAATTAACGCATTGCTTAATTACCTCGTCAAGGAACAAATCAATAACGTCCTGACCCATATATTCAATAAGACCTTTTTGCTTTGCCTCATCAAAGTCCATAGTCTTAATGCCGGTGAAGTAGTCAACCTTTTGGATGAAATCGTAGGTTTCGCTTGCTTCCTCGTCGGTCATTTGATATCCGTTTTCGTTATAGCATTTGTAGCCGTTATATTTTGCCGGGTTGTGAGAAGCAGTTAAAATAATACCGCTTGAAGTTTTGAAATGTCTGATTGCAAATGAGAGGCAAGGTGTGGGTTCAAGTTCTTCGTAGAGATAAACCTTAATGCCGTTTGCGGCAAGAGTTTTTGCTGCTTCAATTGAAAAATAATCAGACTTGATGCGTGAATCGTAACCGATAGCGATTGACGGATTTTTAAAATGCTTGTTGAGAAAATCCGCAAGTCCCTGCGTCGCTCTTCCGACGGTGTAATAGTTCATTCGGTTAGTGCCTGCGCCGATAACGCCTCGAAGTCCTGCAGTTCCGAATTCAAGACTGCGATAAAATCTGTCTAAAATTTCTTCGTCCTTGCCATTGATTGAAAGCAATTCTTCTTTTAAATCAGGGTCGGCAGTTGCCTTTTCAAGCCAAAGCTCATAAATCCTATTTATATTTTTGTTTTCCATAAAAAACACACCCTTATATAGTTTATATTTATATTTTAACCTTTATAAAATATATTGTCAATATTCTTATTAAATGTTATAATTACAAATGGTGATGAAAAAATGTATTCTAAAGTTAAAAGCTTAGGTATATCTGGTATTGAAGCGTTCAATGTTACTGTTGAATGTGATATCAGCGGCGGGCTTCCACGCTTTGACGTTGTCGGCTTGCCTGATACCGCCGTTAAAGAAAGCAGAGAAAGAGTGAGGTCGTCAATTAAAAATTGCAGGCTTAATTTTCCCGTTTCAAGAATAACCGTTAATATTGCACCTGCCGATATTAAAAAAGAAGGTGCGATTTTCGATTTGCCTGTGTTTATCGCTATACTGAAATCAAGCGAGCAAATTAAAGAAAATATCGACGATTATGCATTTTTGGGAGAACTTTCTCTTGATGGTGAAATTCGCAAAGCAAACGGTATTTTGCCTATGATTATGGCGGCAAAGGAACATAACATTAAAAAAGTTTTTGTGCCTTTTCAAAATGCGTATGAAGGAAGCGTTGTTGACGGGGTGGACGTTTTACCTGCTAAAAATGTTATGGACGTTCTCGCTCATATTAAAAGTGAAAAGGTTATTGAAAGTGTTAAATATGACTTTGACGCCGAAGAAGAAACTAAATACAATGTTGATTTCAGCGATGTTAAGGGTCAGGACCAAGCCAAAAGAGCACTTGAGATTGCGGCGGCAGGCGGTCATAATTGCCTGCTTATCGGCCCTCCCGGTTCGGGCAAGTCTATGCTTGCAAAAAGACTTCCTACCATTTTGCCGGATATGACCTTTGAGGAAAGGCTTGAAACATCAAAGATTTATTCAATTGCAGGCAAAATTCCGTCAGGCAAGTCGCTTGTAACCAAAAGACCGTTTCGTTCTCCGCATCATACCGTGTCTGCCCAAGCACTTACGGGCGGCGGTGCAAACCCAAAACCCGGTGAAATAAGTCTTGCCCATAACGGCGTTATGTTTATGGATGAATTTCCGGAGTTTGACAGAAGGGCAAAAGAGTCGCTTCGTCAACCTCTTGAGGACGGAGTTGTTACTGTTGCAAGGGCGGCAGGTACTTTTACTTATCCGTCAAGTATAATGCTTATTGCAGCAATGAATCCGTGTCCTTGCGGCTATTTCGGCCACCCCACAAGGCCGTGTACTTGCTCTCCTACTGCCAAAAAGAGATATCAGGACAAGGTTTCCGGTCCGCTTCTTGATAGGATTGATATTCACGTTGAGGTTGCACCTGTCGAATATGAGGAGCTTTCGGATAATACCGTGGGCGAAAAGAGCAGAGATATTAAAAAACGTGTTGATAAAGCAAGGGCTGTTCAGCGAAAGCGTTTTGCCGGAACGGGAATTACCTGCAACGCAAAAATGACTCCTAAAATGACTAAGGAATGTTGCGTGTTAAGTGAGGATGCTGACGAACTTTTGCATGAAAGCTTTGATAATTTTTCAATGAGCGCACGTGCTTACGATAAGGTTTTGCGCCTTGCAAGGACTATTGCCGATTTGGCAGACAGCGAGGAAATCAAACTTGAGCATATCGCCGAGGCGCTTCAGTTTCGTGCCCTTGATCGAAAATATTGGGAAGTATGACAAATGAAAAAATCTGTTAAAATAATCATTCTGATTTTGGCAATTGTTTTGATAGGTGCAATTGTGTTTGACGTGGTGCTTGTTAATAATGCGAAAACGGAAAATAAAAAAACCGCTTCAACTGCCCAAACTCTCAGCGAGAGTACAACAAAAGCGGAAAAAACATATTCCGACCCTGTCGAAGCGCAGGCAAGGGAAATGATTAAAAATATGACTCTTTATGAAAAGGTAGGTCAAATGCTTCTCTACTATATTCCTAAAGAGGAAGACCCCACAAGAATGATGGCAAGGTGGCAGTTCGGAGGATATATCCTTTTCTCACGTAATTTTGAAAATTCCACTCCTGCCAAAACAAGAAGTGATATAATCGATTATCAGTCTGCGGCTAAAATTCCTGCATTTATGGCAGTTGACGAGGAAGGCGGCGGAGTTAATCGTGTTTCGCAATATAGCCAATATCGAAATGAGCCGTTTCATTCGGGAATTACAAATTATCAAAAAGGTGGCTGGCAGGCTGTTGTTGATGACGCTGAGGATAAAAGCAAGTTTATGCTTGACCTTGGTATCAATACTGTTTTAGCCCCTGTTGCCGATGTGCCTTATTCAAGGAGCGACTATATTTATTCCCGTGCCTTTTCAACCGATGCTGACAGTGTAAGCGAATATGTATCAAAGACAGTCAGCACTATGAATGAAAATAACTTTTTAAGCTGTGTTAAGCATTTTCCGGGCTACGGTAATAATACAAATACCCATACAGGTATGAGTGTTGATAAAAGAAGTTGGGAAAGCTTTGAGGAGAGGGATTTGAAGCCTTTTAAAGCAGGTATTGATGCAGGCGTGCCGTTTTTAATGGTAAGTCATAACGTTATTGATGATTATGACAAGGGCGTTCCTGCCTCTCTTTCCAAAAAACTTCATAATTATATTCGCAAGGATATGGGCTATGACGGCATAATTCTTTGTGACGGTCTTGGTATGAGCGGCGTTCGTAATTATGTCGGCGGCGATAAAGGTGAGGTCGCTGTAAGTGCGGTTATGGCAGGTAACGATATGCTCTGCGCAACCGATGTAGGCGTTCAGCTTCGTGCAATTGTTAAAGCTGTCAACGACGGCAGAATTGAGCTTTCTCAAATTGAAGATTCAGTCACAAGAATACTTATAACTAAGATAAATTACGGCTTAATTGAAAAGGAGTAATAAATTATGGATATTCAAAAAACTATGCAAAATCTTGAGAAAAACGGAATAAAGCCTTATTTCGTCGAAACTAAAGACAAGGTTGTCCCTCTTGTAAAGACGTTAATTAATAATGGCGAAAGCGTTTCATGCGGCGGTTCTGTCACTCTTGATGAAACGGGAGTTAAGGCGCTTATGCAAAACGGCGATTATGATTTTATCGACCGCACGGGTTTGCAGGGAGAGGAGCTTAGGCAGTCATATATTAAAACGTTCGGCTGCGACACATTTTTCACTTCGTCAAATGCAGTTACGGAAAACGGCGAGCTTTATAATGTTGACGGTAATTCAAACCGTGTTGCTTGCATTGTTTACGGTCCACGTCAGGTTATTATGATTGTTGGCATAAATAAAATTGTTAAGGATATTGACGAGGCAATTTATAGGGTTAAAACCGTTTGCGCTCCTATGAACACTCAGCGCCTTGACGTCAAGACCCCTTGTAATAAAACAGGTAAATGTATTTCTCTTTCTAAGGATAATCCATACCTTTGCGACGGCTGCGGCGGCGATAACAGGATTTGCTGTAATTATGTCGTTTCCGCAAAGCAGCGCCATAAGGACAGAATCAAGGTCATTATCGTTAATGAAAATTTAGGATATTGATATTAAATAAGGATATCATGCGGTTTGACCCAAATGATATCCTTATTTTTAAATTATTCACTTTTAAAAGTATAGTGCATTTCTTTCTTGACGATTATAAGTTTGAGAGTATATACAACAACCCTGAAAAGAAAATTGATCGGTTGGCATGAGAATGGAAAGCCTAAGTGGGGGAAGGAAATTAATTACTTTGGTGAAGAAGCCCCCGAATTTAAATATTTTAAAATTACAGGAGTAAACAAAATGAATAAAGATTTTGTTAAGGTGTGCTACCGAAAGAAGAGCCTAAAGAAATGCAACCGCTGAAAGCAAATAAGAATTAAAATTTTATATTTATTTTTATTAAGCACGTTTTAAGCACGTTGAGTTTTTCTCAATGTGCTTATTTTTTTAAAAAATTCTATTGACAATAGAAGAAAACTGTGATATAGTGCAACTGTGATATCAATGATATCACAGTTGCACTACGCAGCTATTATGAAAAAAGGAGGGGCAAGCGTGCTTTTTATAGATTATCATTCCCGTGTTCCGATATATGAGCAGATAAAAGAGCAAGTAATAATGCTGATCAATACAGGTGTTTACAATCCGGGCGATAAGCTGCCGTCGATAAGAAATTTATCAAATGAGCTTAATATTAATGTTAATACGATTAAGCGTGCGTTCAGTGAGCTTGAGCATGACGGAATTACATATTCGGCCCAAGGCAGAGGAATGTTTGTAAGTGAAAACCCGATAGGCAATGCGAAAATTAAAGCTTCCGCACTTGAGGATGCAAAGCTTGTTTTGTCCTCCTGCAAAACTAAGGGTGTTAGCAAGAATGAGGTTGTCTTTCTAATAGATGAAATATACTCGGAGGATAACGGCAATGATTGAAATTAAAAATGTGACTAAAAAATACGGTGATTATATTGCCGTTGAGGATATAAGCTTCAAAGTTGAGGAGTCTTCGATTTATGGTCTTGTCGGCTATAACGGTGCAGGCAAAACCACACTTTTAAAAACTGCGGCAGGAATACTAAAGCCGGAAAGCGGCGAGGTGCTTTTTGACTCGGAAAATGTTTATGATAACGGCAAGGTGCGTTCATCTCTTCTTTATGTGCCCGATGAAGTTTATTTTGTAAAGGGTGCAAGCCTTGAAAAAATGGGAAAAATTTATAAAGGCTATTTTCCGAATTTTAATTCAAAAGTGTTTAAAAATATGACGGAGGCAATGGGTCTTGACCCTAAAAAGAATATAGGCTCTTTTTCTAAGGGTATGCAAAGGCAGGCTGAAGTAGTTTTGGCTATGTCAACAATGCCTAAATATATGCTTCTTGATGAGGTTTTTGACGGAATTGACCCGCTAAAAAGAAATCTTTGTAAGAAAATTTTTATTGAATATATGGCTGAAACCGGCTGTTCAATGATTATGAGCAGTCATAATTTGCAGGAAATTGCCGATTTGTGCGACCACGTTGCACTCATTAATGGCAAAAAACTTGCAATGAATGTTTCTGTTGATGACGCAAGCTCGGCTTATGTTAAATATCGCCTTATTTTTGATAGGGATATTGACAAATCAATTTTTGACGGAATTGAAAATAAAGGTATTACTATTGATAATAAGCTTGCAACAATCATTGTGCCGTCAAGCTTTGACAATGGAGCTCTTGCTTGCCTTTGTCCTGTTCATATGGACAGCGTTACTCTTTCTCTTGAAGAAGTATTTTTAAATGAAATGGAGGACAAGAATTATGACATCTCCAAAATCTTCTGTTGATAAGCATTCGGCAAGTTATGATTTTAAACGTTCGTTTGTTAGATTAATTGCTCCGGGCATTGTTTCACTTTTATTCTCGGTTATATATTTTATTGTTATTCCTGTAACAACAATTTCATCTGCAGGCACTTATTCGCTTAGCTTAAGAGCAGAAAATATAGCTTCAATAAGAAAACAGCTTGCATGTGCTCTTTTCGCAAATATGTCGACTAACTATATGTTTTATGGAATATATGCGATAATAATCGGTGTGCTTTTTGCATTTTGCATATTCTTTCCGATTATGAGGAAAAACAATGTTAATTTCTTTTTCTCGTGCGGAATTGACAGAAAGACATATTTTAAAAACAGAGTGCTCTCGTCGATTATTATAATGATATTAACAACGGCTGTGCCGTTGCTGATTGATATTATAATTAATATAAGATATTTAGGCCATGCGGATTTTATTATTCATCAAGGATTTTTCCTGTTTTTAGAGCATTTTACGTATATGCTTGCAGGATTTTCGCTTATGAGTATTGCGATGATGGCTTGTTATACTGTAATCGAAAGCCTTTTCTTCGGCGCCGGTCTTATTTGGTCGCCAATGTTTTACATTGTTTCGATAGAATATCTTTTCAAAAATTTCCTTAGAGGATATGCGCAAACCAACAGTAGTGTTATGCCGCTTGGAAGTTCTTCTTTGACGGTGACGGTAGATACTCTTTGGTCTAAGCTTTCGGTGATTAATCCGCTTATTTTCGGTACGGCGCTCGGTTCAAATAACGTTCGTAATAATATGTATTTCAATTGTTTGAGAGACACTACAAGCGATATCGGAATAGATAACGATTTTTATTATAATAATGCAAGCAGAAATGTAGGATTTGAAAAAGCAGGAATGAATTATATTTTACCTATTCTTATCTGGCTTGTATTATCCGTATTGTTTATATTTATTTCTAATAAGCTTCTTAATAAACGTAAGCTTGAAAATACGGCGCTTCATTCTTCAAACCTTTTTGTAACGGTTTTTGTAAGCCTTGAATTTTCGGTGTTTGTTGCAACATTCTTTATGCCGTTATTGTCTGATTTTGATGTTATTCAGTCAAAAACACTTGATATTTTTGTTGGTTTGATTTGCGGTATTATTGCTTATTTCGTATTTATGTCAATTTCACGCAGAAATATCAAGCACGGCATTAAGCTTGTAATTCCGGTAGGCGTGTCGTCAATTGCCATTTTGGTTATAAGCGTTATTTGTATTTCCGGCGGCTTCGGCTATTCAACATATTGCCCCGATATTAAGGATATTGACTATGCAACAATAAACAGCGAATATATAGACGCTTCGGGTGTTATGTCAACTAATCAGTTTGCTGACGGTTCACTTACTGCAGGTACCGATCAGCTTTATTACGGTACGTATGAGTTATCGGGCGCATATCTTGGTAAATTCAATACAAAAGACTCAATAGATAAAATTGAGAAAATACAGAATTATTCTTTTAAAAACAGAATTGCTAAAAGAAATGAACCATATGTTACTGTTAAGATAAAGTATTTGCTTAAAAACGGCAAGGTAGTTAATCGTGAATATACTTGCACGAACAGTGACGTTTCACTTGATATTATTGAATTGACTCAAAGCAAAGAATATCAAAAAGAACTTGAATTCTTAATGTCATCAAAGAGAGCCGATGAAAAATCAAGCGGCACCTTTAATTCTGATGATTCCCAATATTACTTCGCTTATTTTGCAAATGAGAGTAATGTGAAAAATGCACTTACTTTGGGTGATGCATATATAGTTTCAAATGATGCCGTCACCAAAACTAAGATTGAAAATACGCCGGCACTTCGTGATGCGATACTAAAAGATATTGAGAAAGTAGGTTACAAAAAGCTTTTAACCTGCGGCAAATCGCCTTTGGGCGCAATCAATTTCACATATGATGATAGCGTTCAAAATTATGATGATATCGATTATATGAATGACGCCACATATTATATTTGGGATGATATGGTTAATACCGTTAATTATCTTAAATCTATTAAAAAATTTACGGCATTTGCTGATTTGTCAAAGTCCGGTGAGATAGAGTATGTAACCGTTACTGCTCTTGATAAAAGGCTTTCAAGCGAGTCATCACTTACTGCGCTTTCCACTTTTGAAAGCGATACGGCAACGCCTGAAAGTTATCATGAATATCAGGGCAGCGAGCTTAAAGAGACGGATGTGCTTAAAACCTATAACGGTAAGAAAATTACCGATGGTGAAAAGGCACAGGAAATATTTAATCAATCATCAATTTACTCGCTTTGCAAAAAGGACGGCTATATTGTCCTTGTAAAATTCAAAAACAATACTTATATAACCAAGTATCTTTCGAAAGAAAAAGCACAATCGCTTTTGAAATAATTTAATAGGTTTTACCTGTCTGCTTAATTATGTTTTACCCAATTTAAACCCAAAACCCTTGAGCAATATGCTTATCTTAAACTCCTTTTATAATTTAAGCAGACGGTGAACATAAATAAAGGGGCTGTGAAAAAACACAGCCTCTTATTTCTTTATTCTATAAAAATGGTATATATGTTATCAAGAACTTTGTGATTTACCGGGTCATTTACTGATTTGTGACTTTTTTATTATTATGTTATATTTATACCATTTGTTCCGGATGGAATACCTCTTCGAATTTTTCTTCACTTAAAAATCCGAGTGTTGTGCAAGCTTCTTTGAGCGAAATGTTGTTTTTATAAGCGTACTTTGCGGTTTTGGCAGCATTTTCATATCCTATGTATGGATTAAGAGCTGTTACAAGCATGAGCGAATTATGAAGATTGCTGTCCATTTTTTCTTTGTTAGCCTTAATACCACATACACAGTTTTTATTAAAACTAATCATCGCCTCGCTTAAAAGCCTTACCGATTGCAAAAAATTGTAAATTGTTACAGGCATAAAAACATTAAGTTCAAAGTTGCCTTGGCTTGCCGCAAAGCCAATTGCCGCATCGTTTCCCATAACCTGAACTGAAACCATTGTTACTGCTTCGCACTGAGTAGGGTTTACCTTTCCGGGCATAATTGATGAACCCGGCTCATTTTCGGGTATTGTAATTTCGCTAAGTCCCAAACGTGGACCGCTTGCAAGCCATCTTATGTCATTAGCGATTTTCATAAGGTCGCATGCAAGTGCTTTTAATGCGCCATGAGCAAAAACTATTTCGTCTTTAGAAGTTAATGCGTGAAATTTATTTTCAGCAGTAATAAAATCTTTTCCGGTAATTTCACAAACTGCCTTTGCAACCTCTTCGTCAAAGCCTTTAGGTGCATTAAGACCTGTTCCTACAGCCGTTCCTCCGAGTGCTAATTCTTTAAGTTCAGGCAGAGCAATTTTAATAAGTTTTTTGTCCTTTTCAAGTGAACTGCGCCAGCCGCTTATTTCTTGGGAAAATGTTATAGGAGTTGCGTCTTGGAGATGAGTTCGTCCGCTTTTAACTATTCCTTCATTTTCTTTTTCAAGCTTTTTGAAACTATTAATCAATGCTTCAATTGCAGGAATAACCTTGTCCTCAATTCCTATTACAGCCGCAATGCTCATAGCGGTAGGAAAAGTATCGTTTGAACTTTGGCTCATATTTATGTCATCATTTGGGTGAAGTATTTTCTTACCTGCAATTTCATTTCCTCTGTTTGCAATTACTTCGTTTGCATTCATATTTGATTGAGTGCCTGAGCCGGTTTGCCAAACAACAAGAGGGAAGTGCTCATTAAGCTTTCCGTCAATTACTTCGTTACACGCCTTTGAAATTGCTTCAAGCTTTTCATCTGTCATTTTGTCTTTTTTTAATTTGTTATTTGCAATTGCCGCCGCTTTTTTTAAGATGCCGAAAGCTTGGGTGATTTCTATCGGCATAGTTTCAATTCCAATGCCAATTTCAAAATTTTCATGGCTTCTTTGCGTTTGCGCCGCCCAGTATTTATCAGCAGGGACTTTTATTTCTCCCATAGAATCGTGCTCAATACGATAATCCATAAATTTATACCTCCTAATAAGTCTTATAATAATATACACTAAATATTTGATACTTTCAACAAATATTCATTTTTTGTATATTTACTTATTTAATAAATTATGATAAAATTAAATAAATCAATAAGAAAGGAAAATGTATATGAATATTTGGCATGACATTTCACCTAAGAGAATTAAAAAAGACAGATTCTATGCTGTAATTGAAATTTCAAAAGGCGGCAAGAATAAGTATGAACTTGATAAGGAAACAGGTATGCTTAAGCTTGACCGTGTTCTTTTCACATCCACACATTATCCTGCAAATTACGGATTTATTCCTCGTACCTATGCAAGCGATAACGACCCGCTTGACGTTCTTGTTTTGTGCAGCGAGAAAATTCAGCCGATGACTATTGTTGAGTGCTTTCCTATTGGCGTTCTCATTATGGAGGACGGCGGCGCAAAGGATGAAAAGATAATTGCCGTTCCTGTTAACGACCCTAATTATAACGGATATACAAATATCGACAAGCTTCCTGCTCACAGGTTTGACGAAATTAAGCATTTCTTTGAGGTTTATAAAACTCTTGAGCATGAAAAAACTACTTCTGTTACCGAGGTTAAGCCTAAGGAGGAGGCAGAGGAAATCATTCAAACCTGTATTGACAACTATATTGAAAATTTCCAACTATAATCAAAATTTGATTTTTTACTGCTCCACCTAAAAATTATTTGAATCATATTACGTTATTGTAAATATCTGCGTTACGTTATTATATGGCTTTTTAATCGGCGGCTATCCGTCTTTTGTAAGAGTAACACATTTAATAGCTATAAAAACTAAAAGGACATATTGCATATGTCCTTTTAGTTTTTATAATTTATAAGATGATTAATTTTTTAGTTACTTTTGAAAGATTTTCTCTTCCTCTCGGAGAAATATAAAGTAAATCCTCAATTCGTATTCCGAATTTGTCAGGTATATAAATTCCCGGCTCAATCGAAGTTACGTTTCCGACCTCAAACACATCATTACTTTTTGGCGAGGCATTATATCCCTCGTGAATGTCAAGTCCTACTCCATGACCTAAGCTGTGGCGGAAATATTTTCCCATATCCTTTTCATTTAGCACGTCATAAGCTGCTTGGTAAACGTCGGCGCATTTTTCTCCGGCTTTAAGCGCCTTTATTCCGGCTAACTGAGCCTTTAATACAAGGTCATAAGCTTCTTTCATTTCCTCTGTTACGTTACCGATTGCAATTGTTCTTGTCATATCTGAATGATATCCTTGGTACGTTGCACCAAAATCAAAGAGTATAAAATCACCATCCTTGATTTTTTTGTCACTTGGAACGCCGTGGGGCATAGATGTATGAGTGCCCGTTAATAAAATTGTGTCAAAGCTTACTCCGTCAGAACCGTTTTTTGCCATAATGTAATCAAATAAGGCAGCAAGTTCTTTTTCTGTTCTGCCTATTTTTACTTCATTTAAAAGCTCTAAAAATGATTTTTCGGCAATATTATTTGCTTTTTTAATAAGCTCGATTTCAAATGCTTCTTTTTTGTTTCTCATAAGCATAAAATCGTGATTTAACTCAACAAATTCTGTGCTGTTGAGTTTTTTTGCATATGAATTATATTGCGCAAGCGATATTGTTTCATTTTCAAAAAGAAGTCTTTTGATATTTTCTTTTTTTACGATATCATTTACCTCGTATAAAAATGAATTTTTGATTTCTATTACCTGTAATCCGGTTTTTTGAGCGTGAATTTGAGCCGTTTCAGTGTATCGTGAGTCAACAATATGGTAACCGTTGCCGCTTTTTGTGATTATTATAACGCCTTCGCTCGGCGAAAAAGAGCAAAGGTAGTGCATATTACTCTCGTTGAAAAGTATAACTGCGTCGCACCCTTTTTCTTTAATTAATTTTGTTGTCTTTTCAATATTTATATACATTTTTAATACCTGCTTTCCCATTAATGATAATCTCATTTATATTTGTTGTCAATATTTTATGTAAATTATTGACAAATTTGATATGATGTGATATTTTCATTAGTATAATTGTTTTTAGGAGTAGGTATGGATAAATATTTAATTAACCCAAATCATAAAATAAGTAAAATAAATAAAGATATATACGGCCACTTTGCCGAGCATTTGGGTAGGTGCATATATGAGGGCATATATGTTGGCGAGAACTCCAAAATTCCTAATGTAAACGGTATGAGAATTGACGTTGTTAATGCGTTAAAGGATATTGATATTCCTGTTCTTCGTTGGCCCGGCGGTTGTTTTGCCGACGAATACCATTGGAAGGACGGAATAGGCGATAAAGCAAATCGTAAAAAAATGATAAATACCCATTGGGGCGGTGTTGTTGAGGATAATTCTTTTGGAACTCATGAATATTTTGAGCTTTGCCGTCAGCTCGGCTGTGACACATACATTAACGGCAATGTAGGTTCCGGTACTGTTAAGGAAATGAACGAATGGGTTGAATATATGACATTTGACGGCGTTTCTCCAATGGCTGAGCTTCGAAAGCAAAACGGCAGTGAAAAACCTTGGAAAATCAACTATTTCGGCGTTGGTAACGAGTCGTGGGGCTGCGGCGGTAATATGGACCCTGAATATTACGGCTGCCTTTATAAGAAATATAATACATACGTTCGTGATTATAACAGCAATAATAAAATAAAGCGCATTGCCTGTGGTCCTAATGTTGATGATTATCACTGGACAAGAGAGGTAATGGACAAGGTTAAGCACTATGCTCAGGGTATTTCGCTTCATTATTATACAATTCCCGGTGATACATGGGAGCATAAAGGTTCTGCAACAGAGTTTGACACTAAGGAATATTATAAAACTCTTGCAAAGGCTTACAGAATTGAAGAACTTATAAACAATCATATCGCTGTTATGAACAGCGTTAATCCTCAGCAATGGGTTAATCTTATTGTTGATGAATGGGGAACTTGGTATGATGTTGAGCCGGGTACAAATCCGGGATTTTTATATCAGCAAAACACAATGCGTGATGCTATGGTTGCCGCATTAACGCTTAATATATTTAATAAGCACAGCGATAGGATAATGATGGCAAATATCGCTCAAACCGTTAATGTTTTGCAGGCAATGATTTTAACAGATGCACAGAGGATTGTGCTTACTCCAACATTTTATGTTTTTAAGATGTTTAAAGAACATCAAAATAATATGCTTTTAGGTTCGTTTATTACTACTGATAAAATTGATTCTAAAGATGCGAAACGTTCTTGTCCTCAGCTTATTGAATCCGCTTCAATTGATGAAAATGATATTATTTATTCAACAGTTGTAAATATTGCCGATAAAAAATCAGCTAAAATCAAATGTCAAATAGCTGATAAGAAGGTTAAGAATATAAAAGCATATGTTTTGAACGGTGATATTCATGATAAAAATGATTTTGAAAATACAAATACTGTTGAAATAAAGGATTTTTCCGATTTTAGACAATTAAAGGATGGCTTTACTGCAACGCTTCCTCCGTGCAGTGTAGTTAAATTTGTTATTGAATAATGAAAAAATGTAAAAAATGTTTGCTTTTAGAGGCTGGGGAAAATAAATCTTATGATACAATAAAAGAATATCTTAATAATATTGACTCATCTTTAAAAACAGATATGAAAAACTATAAATTAAGGCTTGAAAAGTGTAAGAAATGCGACTTCCTTATTTCGGGTATGTGCCTTAAGTGTGGTTGTTATGTGGAAGTTCGTGCTGCATTTAAGGATAAACATTGTGCAGATTTTAACAATAAAACTTGGTGAAAAGAGTAAGTGATATTATGAAATTTGATATGTCGAAATTTGATTTCGGCAGTGCATTGTCTGATTATAACGATAAAGATAAATTTACGAATAAGTATTATCAAAATTCGCTTGATAAAAATTTCCCGGCAAAGGATTTTAACGCTCTTTCTGTTGAATCAAACAACCCTAAGCTAAGCAGAAACGGTCATAGGCAGAGAATGAGGGAAGTTTATCTTGCCGGAGGAATGCAAAATTCTCCCGACCATAATTTGCTTGAACTATTTTTATCAATTATAATTCCTCAAAAAGATGTTAAGGAACTTGCATATGCGTTGATAAATCGCTTTGGCTCGCTTGAGGGAGTCCTGAATGCAGATGCTAATCAGCTTATGACGGTAAACGGTATCGGTCAATCTGCCGCTATAGGTATTAAAATGGTTGTCGAACTTAATAAAAGAGTAGCAAATAACAGAAATAAGAATGTTGATAATTTGAATTGTTCATCAGAAGCAATAGCTTATTGCAGTAATTTGTTTAAATATGAAAAAGTCGAAAAGTTATATATGATTACGCTCAATAACGACGGATCAATTATTAATATCCATTTGATAGGAGAGGGTAATGCCAATACTGCACCGTCGAATACTCGTGAAATTCTTGAAGCTGCAATAATAGACAAGGCTTCCGGTGTGCTTTTTACGCATAATCACCCAAATGGTTCAAGCAAAGCGTCAGACGCAGACTTGAATTTTTCTGTTTCTATTGACAATGTGCTTAAAAATGTTGATATTAATTTTATCGACCATATTATTATAGGAAATGATCAACCTTTCTCACTACGTATGAGTTTTATGCAGGATGATTGGTAAAATTAACCGGAGCAGGAATTTATTCTTGCTGCGGTTTATTTTTTTCATATTTTGGTAATAATAGATGTATGAACATTTATAATTATTTTAATAAGCTTAAAAATGCAATGCTCATTTCTTTGGGAATAACTTCAATCTTTTTTGCGTTTAAAGCATTTTTTGATTTTCTTGCGTTTAAAACGA
Organism: Eubacterium sp.; assembly: GCA_052272245.1. Taxonomy (GTDB): domain Bacteria; phylum Bacillota; class Clostridia; order Oscillospirales; family Acutalibacteraceae; genus Eubacterium_R. Next base: position 13,460 of record DAVZKM010000001.1, on the reverse strand, counting down.
ACAACGAAATTATTTCATTTAAAAATCTATCCTCCTGTCTTGAATTTATTGTACCTCTTGCCATTTCTTTTTTTACAACATTTTATTTGATTAACGGCAGGAAAACCTTTAAAGCATTGTTTACTTTATTTTGCACATTTATTTTTTACTCTGTATTTACGCAGTCTAAATCATATTTTTTTGCTGTTTTAATCTCTCTTTTAGCTTACTATTGTTACAAAAATCTGAACTTTGTTACCGCTTCGTTATTGCTTTTGTCGTCAACGCTTATTTTTGCTGTTTTGTGCACTTATTTGTATGACATTTATAATAATTTTATTATGGGTGTTTCCGCATTTGTTTCAAATAAAGGGAATATTTCATCAGCTATGTTCGGTTTTGTTAATACGTTTCTTTCTCCGCTTGATTTTTCAAGCTTTGAAAATATGTTTTATTATAAAAGCTTCGGTTCAACACAGATTATCAATAATAATTCAATTATCAGCGGTGCAATTAATATTTTTAAAAATAATATCAAATCTCAATCGGTTATTACCTATCTTTCCGGTCATTCCTATTTAATATTTTTGATTGTCGGTGTGTTTACGTCGCTAATCAAAGAATTAAAAGGCATTGAAAAAGCAGTGTTTTGCATAATTGTTGCTTCTTCAATTCTTTGTGGTAATGTCACTATTTTTATGTTTTTTATTCTTTTGGAAAGCCCATATTTATTTTTAAGCCTTTGTGTTATTTCTTCCCTTGGTTATTTTTGCGCTTCAATTGTTAAAATTTCTGTCGGTTTTTCCTTCGGAGGCGGTATAATTGAAATATTTATTAATGCCGACAAGTATATTTATCTTGTAACTCTTGGTATTGTTTTTACCGCTATCGGATATTTTGTAACTAAGTATTTTTATGAAAAATACGGTATCAGCTCACTTTTAAATATCTATATTCCCAACAACCTTAAAAATACGGTATCTGCCCTCGGCGGTGTTCAAAATATAATAAGATTTAGTGATACTTCAATAGAGGTCAGAAATCCTAAACTTGTTGATGAAATTAATCTTGATTGTGAAATAAAAGAAAATATCATTAAGATTGAAAAGGATATTTTTGATAACTTGAAAGAATATTTTGATTAATGTATAATATCCTCGGTGATATTATGAACGTAAGAGAAGAACTTTTTAAAAATCAAGACGAAAAATACGGTAACTTTCATTCTAAGCTTATCCCTAATATTGACAGGGATAAGATAATCGGCGTGAGATTGCCTAATATAAGAAAAATTGCTAAAGCGGCGGCAGGTGAAAATGCCTTTGTTGACACCTTTTATTATGAAGAAAAAATGGTAAAGGGTATGGTTGTTGAATATAATAAGAAATTGAGTTTGGAGCAAAGATTTTCACTTCTTGATGAATTTGTGCCGCTTATTGATAATTGGGCAATTTGCGATTGCTGTGCAGCAACTTATAAATTCACTCTTAAAAATCTTGATGAGGTTTTTAATTATATTCTTAAATTTAAAAACTGCAGTGAGTATGAAGTGCGCTTTATGTGCGTTATGATGCTTGATTATTTTCTTAAAGAGGAGTATATTGACAAAGTATTAAATATTCTTTTATCAATTAATAGGGAAGAATATTATATTAATATGGCAATCGCATGGACCTTGGCTGATGCCTATGTTGATTTTAAGGATAAGATAAACGATATTATAATAAATAAAAAAATATCTCCTTGGGTTCATAATAAAACAATTCAAAAAATATGCGAGTCCTTTAGAGTTTCAAATGAAGATAAGGCATATTTAAAAACGTTTAAAATAAAAAAATAGTCGATACTTATGTATCGACTTTTTACTTTGTTATCTATTGACAACGCTATTTCGCTTGATTATAATACAGTTGATTTGAGAATATATGAAAGGAAAGCGATTTTTTTGCAGAAAAATGCAGTAAAAACGAAAAAAGACAAAACTACTCTTTTGATGACTGAGGGAAATATCTGGAAGCTTCTTATTGTATTTTCTATTCCTCTTATTTTGGGAAATCTCCTTCAGCAAATGTATAACACAGCCGATTCGATTATAGTGGGCAATTTTGTGGGCAGTAACGGTCTTGCCGCAGTAGGTGCGGGTACCGCTCTTATAAATTTGATTATTGCTTTTGCGCAGGGTGCTGCTGTCGGTGCAGGTGTTGTTGTGTCGCAATATCTCGGCGCAAATAGGAAAGAACAGATTAAAATATCTGTTCATACATCAATGTGCATATCGATTATTTTAGGCATAATATTAACGCTTCTCGGCGTATTTTTAAGTCCGTCACTCCTTGTTTTGATGAAAACCCCGAAAGAGGTTTTAAAATCATCGTCACTTTATCTTCAAATTTATTGCGGCGGACTTATTTTTAACGTGATTTATAATATGGCTACAGGTATATTGAATGCGGCAGGCAACTCAAGAAAACCGCTTGTTTATCTTGCGGTAGCGTCTGTAACAAATATTATTCTTGACTTACTTTTGATTAGGGTGTTTAAACTTGGCGTTATGGGTGCGGCTATAGCAACGGATATCAGTCAGGCTCTTTCATGTGTTCTTGCACTCGGTTATCTTTTTAGAGTTAAATCAGATTATAAGCTTTGCTTAAAAGAACTTAAAATAAATAAAGATATAGCTTTTAAAATTATAAAAATAGGTTTGCCGACCGCTATTCAAAATATGGTTATTTCTTTTTCAAATGTACTTGTTCAGTCGAGCGTAAATACATATGGCGCTACAGCTATGGCAGGCTATGCGGCTTATTTGAAAATCGACGGCTTTAATATTCTTCCTGTATTAAGTATAAGTATGGCAGGAACAACGTTTACAGGTCAAAACGTCGGCGCACATAAGCTTGACAGAGTTAAGAAAGGTATGTACTCGGCGCTTGCAATGGTACTGATTTATACTGTATTTATTGGTACGGTTCTTCTTTTAAGTTCTCATCAAGTTTTAGGCTTATTCACTCATAATGAAGAGGTAATCAAGTACGGTCAGCTTACAATGAAGTATTTTTGTCCGTTCTATTTTCTCTTAGGTATTTTGAATACCCTCGCCGGAACAGTAAGAGGTGCGGGAAAGGGCGTTCCTCCGATGCTGATTTTGCTTTTTTCTATGTGTGTTTTCCGTATTCTTTGGATTAAATTCGCATTACCGTTTTATTCAACTATTGACGGTGTATTTATTCTTTATCCGATTTCTTGGGTTGTCGGCGCTGTTCTTATGTCGCTTTATACTAAATTCGGTAAGTGGCTTCCACATGAACAAATGAATATGAAAAAATAAATGTTGACTTTATTGTTTCTTATGTTATAATAACTTCACGAAAACAAGTGTGGATTTTTCCTGACTTATTACGTCACCTTTTCGCCATGCAGTCTTTTTGGCTGCGTGGCTTATTTTATGCCTAAATAAGAGGAGTATTTATGAAAAATGAAGTATTTATGAAAGAAAAGCCTGTTTTGCCGCTCATTATTTCAATGGCGCTTCCTATGGTTATTTCTATGTGTGTAAATTCGCTTTATAATATTGTCGACAGCTACTTTGTCGCTAAAATCAGTGAAAATGCTATGACCGCAATTTCGCTTGTTTATCCGGTTCAAAACTTTATTAATGCTGTTGCAATTGGCTTTGGCGTAGGCATTAATGCTGTTATTGCATTTCACCTCGGTGCTGGGGATAAGGATAAGGCAGACGACGCTGCAACCCAAGGTCTTTTACTTTCGCTGATTCATGGTATTGTTCTTACCGTTTTATGTATTTTCATTATTAAACCGTTTTTATCTGCCTTTACAAAAGACGAAAATGTGATTTCTCTCGGTGTTTGGTATTGTAATATTGTTTTTTTATTCACAATTATTAACAGCCTTAATCTCTTTTTTGAAAAGCTTTTTCAGGCAGTCGGTAATATGAAAATAACAATGATAGGTTTAATGGTAGGTTGTATAACAAATATTATTTTAGACCCGATTATGATTTTCGGTATCGGCTTTATACCAAAAATGGGCATTAAAGGTGCCGCACTTGCAACAGGCCTCGGTCAATGTGTTACGTTTATTATTTATGTTATTTATTATATTTTAAAGCCTTCGAGTGTTAAGGTAGAACGTCATTATGTAAGACTCACTTCATATATGGTTAAAAAGCTTTATTCAATCGGCATTCCCGCTATTTTAAATCTTGCTCTGCCGTCTCTTCTTATTTCGTCTTTAAATGCTATTTTATCCGCTTTTTCACAGGTTTGTGTTCTTGTGCTTGGCGTTTATTATAAACTTCAAACTTTTCTTTATTTGACTGCTAACGGAATTGTTCAAGGTATGAGGCCCATTATTGCATATAATTACGGTGCCGGTGAACATAAAAGAGTACGCCAAATATATTCTTATGTTCTTATTATGATTGCCGCAATTATGGCAGCAGGCACTGTTATTTGCCTGATAATTCCCTCAAATATTATTTCTCTATTCACAAATAATGACGAAACTGTAAAACTCGGCGCAATCGCTTTAAGAATTATAAGCGCCGGCTTTGTTGTGTCAGCCGTGTCTGTAACGTCTTGCGGTGCTCTTGAGGGGCTTAGCAAAGGCTTTCCTTCGCTTGTTATTTCGCTTTGCAGATATATTATTATAATTATCCCGGCTGCATTTATTTTAAGCCGATTTTTTGGCGCCGTCGGTGTTTGGCATGCTTTTTGGGTTGCTGAACTTCTCACTGCCGTTATTTCTCTTTTTGTTTATAAAAAATCATTAAAACTTAATAAATAGAATCTTATTTATTTGCATATTTTTTTATGTGTGATAAAATGTGAATATAAGGGGCTGATATTATGAAATTTTATCAAATTACCGATTTGCATTATTATCCCGCAAAACTTTTAAATGCACATGGCAAAGAGTGGATTAATCGTGCAATGTATGACCAAAAGTGCATTGCTGAAAGTGAAGCTATACTTGACGCAACAATTCAAATGTTTCTTGATGATAAGGAAATCGAAATTATCTTAATTACGGGCGATAATGTTTGCGACGGCGAAAAAGCAGGGCATATTTCACTTGCCGAGAAACTGCATTAGCTTACCCAAGCCGGCAAAAGAGTCTACTTAATCACAGGTACTCATGACTTGCACCCCGAGCCGAAGGGTTATTCAAATGAAAAGGGCGAATATGTTGTTGAAGGTTGCACGAGGCAGGAGCTTGAGGAAATTTACGGCGATTTTGGCTTTAACGATGCAATAGCCAAGCACCCACAAACGTTTTCGTACGTTTCTCAGCTTGACGAAAAAACAAGGCTTCTTGCACTTAATGATGATGGTATAGGCTGGGAGGATGGCTTTCACGGCTATTTTGAGGAACAACTTAATTGGATTAAAGAGCAAATAGCTGATTGCAGAAAAGTAGGGCAGAAAATGATTGCAATTACTCATCACCCCTTGCTTGCTCCAAGCCCTGTTTATGAGTTTTATTGCAAAAATCAAATGCTCGGCGACAATGAAAAAATAGCTGCGCTTTTTGCTGATAATGATATTCATTTTGTATTTACCGGGCATACTCATATGCAAAACATCAACTTTTTTGATACCGTCAAGGGTAATCGAATTTATGATGTTAATACAGCTTCCTTGATCGGTTACCCAAGCCCTATACGTAAAATGGAACTTGATGATGAAAAACTGACGGTTAAAACTCTCCACCCAAAAAATATTCATTATGATTTCGGCTCAAAATCATATATGACCTACAGTCGTGACCATTTTGATTTTATGCTTAATGATATCATTGATTCTGCGGCTAATGATATTAACAGATTTGTTGAGGTCGCAGAGTGCTTCAGTCTGCACAAGGAGCAGGCGGAAAAGATAAAAGTGCCTATTCATATTTTAGGAAAGCTGCTTGACAGCTTGACGTTTAAAAAGGCGGCCACAGTCCTTATGTGTAAAAGTAAAATTGCGCCGAGAATGTATAATGTCCGCCTGGCTGATTTTATTATCACGTTAGTGCGTAATATATATGCGGGCGATGAGCCTTATGCTCCCGGTACTGCCGAATATGATTCCTTTATGGCAATATATGACAGATTATCACCGATTTTTCATAAAATCTTTAAAGGTGATGAGATTGATAGTGTTATTAAAGGGATACTTTATGACAGCGGTTTTCCCGACAGCGATGCGGTATTAGAAGTGCCTGAATTTATAGATTAAGTAAATATATTGAACAAAGCATTAATTACACAGCAGATTATTATTCCGTTTGCAAGCGGAGTTATGATTGAAAGCAGGGTGTATTTAATGCTTTTTGTTTCTTTAAAGACTGTAAATAATGTTGTTGCGCAGGGAAAGTGAAACATACTGAATATGCAGGCACAAAGTGCTGTTTTTATTGTCCAGCCGTTTGTAACAAGTATATCTTTTAGACATTCGATTGATGAATAATCACTTAATACTCCGCTTGAAAGATATGCCATTAATGCAATAGGAAGCACAATTTCATTAGCCGGTAAGCCGAGTATAAAAGCCATTAACATAACTCCGTCAAGTCCTATGAATTTTCCTATAGGGTTAAGTTTGGCTGAGATAATATTTAAAAGTGATGTATTGTGAACGCTTATATTCGCAAGTGCCCAAATTATCAGTCCGGCAGGAACGGCAACTGCAACAGCTCTGAAAAGGACAAGTAAAATTTTACCCCTTATTGTTGATATAATTACATTTTTGAAATCAGGTACTTTATATTTAGGCAGTTCAAAAATAAGTGAACTGCTTTTCCCTTTGAGCACTGTATGGCTGAGCACCTTTGAGCTTGTCATAGTGCACACAATTGATATAATAATAAAGCCTAAAAGTATAAGGCTTGCAATTATTGAATTTTTAGCTAAAAATATTGATATAACTGCAATTAAAAAAGGAAATCTTCCGTTGCAGGGGGTGAGAGAATTAGTAATTACAGCGATTGCTCTTTCTCTCGGTGAATCTATTATTCTTGCTCCTGTTACTCCTACTGCATTGCATCCAAGCCCCATACACGTTGTGAGCGCTTGCTTACCGCAGGCATTACATTTTTCAAAGGGACGGTCAAGGTTAAATGCAAATCTCGGAAGTATTCCGAAATCCTCAAGTATTGCAAAAAGAGGAAAAAATATAGCCATAGGCGGCAACATAACGGCGATTACCCACAAAAGCACCTTGAGCATTCCGTCAATTAGCAGGCTTATAAGTATCGGAGATACTCCTGCTTGAGCCATTTTGCTCGATAAAAAGGCTTCAAAAGCATTAAATATTTTTGAAAGAAATTCACTTGGATAGTTTGAGCCTTTAATTGTTATCCATAATATTAAGCTAAACATTATCAGCATGATAGGAATAGAGGTGTATTTTCCAAGCAGTATTTTATCAAGCATTTCATCTCTTTTTTCTCTTTTTGACGGTGCTCTTTTGAGTGCTTTTCTTGCAACAAATTCAGCTTTGTATGCTATGTTTTCAATATCTAAATTGGTTAAATCGTAATCTGTTTTAGCGTAATAATCCTCACTGTTTGTTGAAATGAGATGTATCTGTTCAAGTAATTCGTTTATTCCTTTTCCGCTTCTTGCCGTTGCTTTGATTACAGGCACACCAAGCAGATTTTGCAAAATTTCTTTGTCAATTTCTATGTTTCTTTTTTTAGCCTCGTCGCATAGATTGAGCATTACAACAAGCTTATTTGTTATCTCAAATATTTGAAAAAATAACATTAGGTTTCGTTGAAGCATCGTGGAATCAATAACAACTACAACGCAGTCATATTTTTCTTTTAAAAGATATTCGCCGGCAACCCTTTCTTCCTCACTTGACGGTATGAGGCTGTATGTACCGGGCAAATCTATCAACTCATAATTATTATATTTATAATAAAATTTGCCTGCTGTTGAGTCAACGGTTTTGCCTGTCCAATTGCCTGTGTGCTGGTGCATTCCTGTAAGCTCATTAAAAACTGTGCTTTTGCCCACATTGGGATTGCCCATCAGTAAAACATTTTTATTTTTCATATATATGTCACCTCAATATTTTGTGCATCTTTTTTTCTTATTGCAAATTTGCTTGAACAAATTTGATAAGCAATAGGAGAACGGCATAAACCGATGTTTTTACACTCTATTTTTTGTCCTTTTGATATTCCTAATTCACTTAATCTGTTTTTTATATGACATCCGTCTTTAACTGCAACAATTTCGCATATTTCATTTTCTTTCATTTGAGAAAGAAGCATATGTTTTTCACACCTTTCGTGTACTCTTTGATATGATTATTCTATGAAAGGTGGAAGAAATTGTTAAATTATTCAATTCTATTGAAATTATTTTAAATGCGTGATATTATTAATAGTATATTATTATATAAGAGGTATTTTTTATGGGAAATCAATTTATTATGCCAAAACAGGTATTTTACGGCGAAAACGCTCTTAAAGATGCTGCTGATGTTATCGCAACACTCGGTAAAAAAGCACTTGTTGTTACCGACCCTATGATGATGAAGCTCGGCACAGCACAAATGGTTACCGACCTTCTTGATGAAAAGGGTGTTCATTATGCTATTTATTCTAATATTACAGGCGAGCCAACAGATAAAATGATTGAGACAGGTCTTGATGTTTATAATGACCAAACTTGTGATTTTCTTATCGCAGTCGGCGGTGGCTCCCCGATTGATTCAATGAAAGCTATTGCAGCAGTTTCAACAAGCGGCGGCTCAATTGACGATTATCTCGGTAAGGTTATTACCGTTGCTACTCCGCCTATGGTTGCTATTCCTACCACTTCGGGCACCGGTTCTGAAGCAACACAGTTTACAATTATTACAAATACGGAAAAAGATATAAAAATGCTGCTTAAAGGTCCTGTTTTAATGCCGGATGTTGCTATTGATGACCCTGCATTTACTTTGACTGCTCCTAAGTCTGTTACTGCTGCAACAGGTCTGGATGCGCTTTGCCATGCTTCTGAAGCTTATACTTCTCGCAAGGCTCAGCCTCTTACAGATGAATTTGCACTTTCTGCAATTAAAAAGATTTTTAAATATCTTACTGTTTGCTATAAAGACGGCGCTAATGTTGAGGCAAGAGCGCAAATGTCCCTTGCCGCACTTGAGGCAGGCGTTGCATTCAACAACGCTTCCGTAACTGTTATTCACGGAATGAGCCGTCCTATCGGTGCTCTTTTCCACGTTCCTCACGGCATTAGTAATGCCATGCTTCTTTCAGCTTGTTTTACTTATGTTTATGACGGAGCTTATGACCGTTTTGCGAATATGGCACGTGAAATCGGTGCTGCAAGTGATAATGATGACAATAAGACCGCCGCTAAGAAATTTATTGATGCTTGTAACGAACTTTGTGAAATTTGCGAAATTCCTACTCTTGAAAAATACGGAATTGATAAGGACGAATTTTTTGCTAATATGGACAAGATGGCTGATGACGCCATGGCTTCAGGCTCGCCGTCCAATACTGTTAAAGAACTTAACAAGGACGACTTATTAAACATTTATAAAGAACTTTGGAAATGAATTTGAAAGGAATTTATGAAGAAATTAATTAAGATACTCAGCGTTTTTCTTGCTGTAATTATAGTTTTTGCTTCAACATCTGTTGCCTTTGCATCAACTAAATTTGACAGCAAATATGATAACAAAACTTATACACATAATACTAAATTTGATACACTTAATAAGGTTGTAGGTATTGACGTGTCAGAGCATAACAAAACTGTTGACTTTAACAAGGTTAAAGCTGACGGAATTGACTTCGTTTATGTAAGAGTTGGCTACACGGGATATACTAAGAAAAAATTATCGCTCAATTATGACCCTTATTATCAGGAAAATATTACCAATGCACTTGCCGCAGGCTTGCAGGTCGGAGTTTATTGGTATTCTCAGGCATTAAATGAGGACGAGGCTTTACAAGAAGCAAATAAACTTCTTGATGTTATAGGAAGCTATAACATCACACTGCCGGTTGTTTACGATTATGAGTTTGCGGGAGTCGGAGAAGACGGCAGGCTTGACAGTGCTAACCTTTCTAAGGCTCAAATGACTGCTAACAGCCTTGCTTTTTTGAACAGAGTTTCTCAAATGGGATATACTCCTTGCCTTTATGCGAATTACAGTTTTCTTAAAAATAGGGTGGATGCTTCTCAAATTTCAAGTATTGCTAAAATTTGGCTTGCTCATTATAATACTTCAACCGATTATCCGGGCGATTACGAATATTGGCAGTATACCTCAGATGGCAGAGTAAACGGCATTTCGGGCAGAGTTGATATGAATATCTGGTATCAAGGGGCACAGCCGGCTGTTCCTGGCGTATCGGTTAAACCTAATGTAACTCAGCCTACAGCAAAAAAGGTAACAGGTGTTAAGCTTAAAGCAAAAACTAATACAACTCTGACTTTCTCTTGGACATCGCAAACCTATGCTGAATATTATAATATTTATAAGTATGATTCAAAGAAAGATAAGTACGTTAAGGTCGGCACAACTGCCGGTAATGTGAATACATTTAAGGTTAGAGGGCTGCCCGAAGGTTCTTATTTCAGATTTAAGGTTACTGCCGTAGTTGGCGGTAATGAAGGCGCAAGAAGCGAACCGTATAAGGTTGTAACAAATCCTCGCAAGGTGCAAACAAAGCTTGCAAAAAGCACTAAGAAAAGGAAAATTACATTTAAATGGAAAAAGACCACCGGTACAGGCTATCAATACCAATGGTCAACAAGTAAAAACTTTAAGAAAAACTATTTAACAAAGACTACTAAGAAAACAAGTGTTACAATTTCTACATCTAAAAGCAGAAAAACATATTATGTGCGTGTAAGAGCATATAAAACTCATTCAAACGGCACTAAATATTATGGCAAGTGGTCAACGGTTAAAAAGGTTAAGGTTAAATAAACGTAAAGCACATCGGCATTTTAGCCGATGTGCTTTTTCTATTTGGGATTTTTCTTTTTCAAATTCTTTTTTTACAAGTCAAAAATCTGCAATATTTTAAACGTTATTATGTGAAGAATTAGAAAGTCGCATTTCGGCGTGTTTCTTTCGGACTTATTTATATTATATTTCTTTATTATTATTCTTTCGATAACGGAGAAGTTCACGTTCTTAAAATTAGGTGTTATATTATATAATATATAAATGCTCTTGCAAGCAAAATGTAAATATGTTATAAATATAATTGGAATAAATCACCTTAAGTTAGGAATCATAGATTGATAATTTATAAGAATGGTGTATTGATATTAGGAGTAGTAGTAATGATTGTAACAAAAAGGGTAATTATGAATTTTAGCCAATTAAGTAAAACAAAAAAAATAATATATATAATATCTACTATATTATTTTTATCTGAAATGATTTATGTAATCTGTGATGAGGGTGTTTATGCGTGGGATTTTTTGTTGGATAATCCGTTGGATTTATACTGGATTTATTATACTTTTTTTCCGCTTATATACATAGTTATAAATATTGTTTTACTATATTTTAATAAAATCAATTATATAACATTGTTGTTTTTTATGATTTTAAGAGTGACTTATCAACCTATTGCTATGTTTTTAGTATATACATTTATTGATATTTTTAATAGACTTTAGATTATAAAATACTTAAAGTGTTTGTGAAAAATACAGCTTAAAGGTGAAATCATGAAAAAATCAAATATGTTATTTGTATTATTTTAATTTTAACGTCATTGGTTACATTTATACCTACAGCAAGCTACGTTATGGGTGACGCAACAGGTGAATTTAGAGTTATTGGTTGCGAATATACACGCAAGAAAAGCGGTTATACTATTCACTTAGTAATAAAAACAATAAATTATGATAAACAAAACTTTACTGCTACATTTTATGTTGACGGTAATACTTCGTATTCTAAGGAGTGTGTATGAAACAAAAAATAAAAACTTATTTTAAAGGATTGTTTGAATATTTAAAAAATTTAAGCATGCCAAAAAAAATTTTATTATTTTTCTTTATATTGCTTAACTTGATTGAATTAGTGTGTTCTATCAGTGCATTATTAGGTCTTTATTCTAATGATTATTCACCTTTTAATAGAATTTATTCTACAGATATATTCGATTATTTGCTTGATTACCGGGTGTATTATAGTGCATTTGTTTCATTTACATATTTTTTAATCACAATATTACTGAAAAATTTTAATTATTTTAATTGTATTATTATTGCTTTATTATTGTCAATGCACCCGATAGTTTCACTTTTTATTGGCTGGTTTCCGATGATAATGGAAGATATTTTTGGTTGATAAAGGAGGAAAGCGTATCAGTAAGTTTAAATCACTAATCAGCTCATTCTTAATTTTAACCACGATGTTTATATCCATACCTTTCAACGCTGTTGCTATGGGTAGTATCACAGGCGAGTTTAATGTTTTAGGTGGTGTGTATGAAACAGAAAATTAAAACTTATTTTAAAGGATTGTTTGAATATTTAAAAGAATTACATTGGTTTAAAAAATTACTGTTAATATTTTTTATGCTTTTAAGTATATGTGAGTTGATATATTCTGGAGGTGCTTTTTTAGGTCTTACTTTTGATGGATTATCTCCGATAAAAGATATATTTCATCTTGATGTTTCGGATTTTTTATTAGATTATTGGATGTATTACAGTACCTTTATATCTTCAACATATTTTTTAATAACATTATTTTCAAAAAAATTTAATAATTTTAATTGTTTTATCGTTGCATTGCTACTATCATTGCATCCTATTGTAATGTTTTTTATCGCTTGGTTTCCTATGATAGTAAACGGCGTGTGATTTTAATATATGGAGGAAGTAATTTTGAAAAAATCCAAATCAACATTAACTGTATTTTTGATAATAGTAATATTATTATTTGAATTTCCCGTTTGTTCTTATGCAATGGGGAATATTTTAGGCGAGTTTAATGTTTTAGGTAGTGTGTATGAAACAGAAAATTAAAACTTATTTCAAAGGGGTATTTGAATATTTAAAAGGTCTGGGTGTAATAAAAATAATATTATATGTTCTCTCTATAGTTCTTTTTATTGCTGAGTTTTATTCTGCTGTTACTTATAAGGGAATTTTCTTTTGGTTTTCAAATAGTCCTACAGAATTTATATGGATTTATTCAGTTGCATTTCCTGCTGTATATATCATACTGAATATATTTATGATTTTAAAAAAGAAAATCAATTTTTTTACCCTTTTAATACTTTTTTTGTTAAGAATTACTTATCCGTGGACTACTGAAACATTGGCTTATCTTTTTGTTTACATTGTTGATAAATTTTAATTTGTAAAATTATTTTATAAAAGTGCTACAAAAATAGAAAGAGATAAGAAATGAAAAAATAAAAAATATTATATGTATTATTTTAATTTTAACGTCATTGGTTACATTTATACC